>JBQTHW010000050.1:0-12225 GCA_052389495.1 Methanobacteriota archaeon
CGGCGGACCGTCGATATATACCGAAATTACATTTACGACGAACGACCTGGGTCGCGCCGGTATTCGGATGAGCCCTTCACAGGTCGGGACGATGGAGTCTCGCAAGATCCAGAAGGTCGGCGCCGCCACCCTGACGATCTCGCTGCCGAAGGGATGGGCGGAGCAACGGAACCTGAAGAAGGGCGACCAGGTGTTCCTCGTGGAGGAGGGCGAGGCGCTCAAGGTCCTCCCCGGACCCGCGGCGGAGGAGCGCCGACGGCGGACGACGGAGTTCATCGTCGACGCGGACCTGTGCGATCAGCCCGGCATGCTCGAGCGCGTGATCGTCGGGAACTACGTCCTCGGGAGGGAGAAAATCACCGTCCGATCGTCGCTCCGCCTCCGGAGCGATCACCAGGACGAGGTCCGTCGAACGATGCGACGGCTCATGGGGATCGGCATCGTCGAGGAGAGTCCGCAGAAGGTGGTCCTTCAGTGTGCGCTGGATCCCACGAACTACCCCCTGGAGACCCTCATCAAGCGCCTCTACAATCTCGGCGCCACGATGCTCGCGGAGAGCCTCGAGGCCCTCGTCACCTCCGACGCCGCACTCGCGGAGGACGCGATGAAGCGCGAGGACGACGCGGACATGATGTACTGGCTCATCCTGCGGCTCGTCCTGTCGGCGCAGCTCGACGAAGCCCTCGTGGAGCAGCTCGGGATGCGCTCGCGCCTCGAGATTCCCGGGTATCGCGTGATCGCGCGGGACCTCGAGAAGGTCGCGGACCATTGCCAGGCGATCGCGGCGAACGTCCGCGAGCTGATCAGGGACGGCCACCGCATGTCGAGCGCGGTCGTCACCGCGCTCAAGGAGCTCGCGGGGATGATCGGCGATGTGTACGCGAAGGCGCTCGGGAGTCTCCTGTCGCGCGACCTGAAGCAGGCGAACGAGGCGATCACGCTTGCAGATACCCTCGAACAAAAGGAGCAGGACCTGATCCGGATCATCGTGAAGGAGCTCCGGGCACCGAAGGGACTCGACCCGAAGGCCGTGATCCCCCTCCGGGCCGTGTTCACGCACATCGTCCAGATCGGCGGCTACGCGCACTCGATCGCCGTGATCGCGTACAACCGGTACCTCGAGAAGCCGTCGAACCTGTGCCGCCCCGCCGTCGCCCCGAAGTGACGGCCGGCGGACTACTCGCGGTGCACGCGGCGGACCGGCACCTGCAGCTCCGCGTAGAGGATTCCGGGCGGCAGTTCGGAGAGATCCCGCGCGTACACCTCGCGGATCGGGCCCGCGCGCTCGTAGCCGTTCCCCCGGATCCAGTCGCGGAGGGCCGCGAAGCCCTCGAGGAACCGCGACGGCGGCCCGTCGAAAATCAGGCTCGCAACCTCGCAGGAGGGCATCCATTTCGTCCGAACCTCGTTGTGGGGTTTCGTCCAATCCGTGATCGGCACGGCGGCCTCGCTCCACGATCGGGGATCCTCCCGGCCCCCGGGCTCCCGGTAGTGGATCGCCATGGGCGGGCCGATCGGGCGAATCCTCCACTCGTGCAGGAGCTCGAGGAGCCTCCGAAAGGCGAGTCCGATCTCCGCGGCGGGGCCCCGGTGCTGCAGGTACGCCACGCGGAAGCCCTCCATCCGCTTGAGAGCGACGTCCGGCCGGGAGGTCACGAGCATCGCAACACGTCTCGCCGCGATCAGGTCCGGAGGGACTATTAGAGAATTCGAACGTTCCGCTACGGACGTGAATGTACTCGCGGGTCGACGTATCGCGCGGACGTGAGGCAATGTATGCCTTCGCCCCCGACCGGCCGCCGATCCACCCGGAGGCGTACCCGACCTACCGTTTCGGCTCCCCTTTCAGCTTTTCCTCCAGGAAGGCGGCCTGCGCCTCCGTGAGGCGCGCCGCGGTGAGCGGGAAGAGGACCTTCTCCTCGCGTCCGAAATGCCGATCGATGACGGGTTCGAGGTCGACGAGGAGGGGACGGACGTCCTTCGCGTCCGACAGCGCACGCTCGATCGCGGTCAGCTTCCCCTTGAGCGCCCGGTGGTCGTCCCGGAGGACCTCGACGGGCCCGCTCTGCCCGCCGAAGAGGCGGGCGCAGAACGGGTAGAGGGCCCGGTCCTCGCGCCGGAGGTGCCGGCGCATCCCCGTCGCGAAGGAACGAACCTCGCGGCCGAGCCGCCGATCCATCGAGGGCGCCGAGCTGAGCGCCCGTCGAAGCTGGGTTCGCTGGATGTCGTGCTCGGCGACGAGCACCCCGAAGCCCGCGCGGTCCGCCACGGCCCCGATGGAACGAGCGGGGAGGCGTGAGGCTTCCCCCGAACCGGTTCGGCTCAGCGGGCTTTCTTCAGGAGGCCGTGGAAGTACGTGTGGAGGATCTTCGCCTCGCCGATCCGCAGCATCTCCGAGAGGGTCGACTTCGAGACCCCGAGCTTCGATGCGAGGTTCGAGAGGTTGATCTTCTTAGGGAGCTCGTAGTAGCCGAGACGGTACGCGATGTCGAGGACGCGCTGCTGTCGATCCGTGAGCTCCCCCTGCGCGCCGGCGGACCGGATCCCGACCAGTTCGACCTCGATGCCCCGTTGCGTGAGCGTCGCGACGAAGGCGTTCACGCTGGCGCGCTTCGACGCGAGGATGTGCCATTCGAGTCCGCCGTCGGCCGTCGCGGTCGCGTCCGTGAGGAAGCAGTCCGAGTCGGAGAGGGCTTGGCACGCGTGGCAGTCTCGCACCTGGATCGTCGCGAGGATCCGCCCCTTGCGCGGGACGATCGCCTCGAGGTCGACGACGTACGGGTTCTTGCGAAGCTCCGCCACGACGGCCTCGGGGTCGCTCTGCCCGGGGTCGATCTCGACGAGGCTCTGGAGGACGTCCTTCCCGACGGCCTTCTGCTCGACGACGTCGATGCGGGCCGCGTGCCGCTCCGTGAGGAGGGTGACCCAGCTGCACGGGAGCCGCACGCGCAGGACCGCCTCGATCACGCGTGGCGCGCATCGCGCCGTGGGATAAATAGAGGCGCGTCGAGCGCACGGGCGACGCGGGGCGGGCGCCCGCCCCCGGCGATCCTAGGGCGCGGGAGCCGCCTGCACGATGATCGTCCCACGCATGTTCGGGTGCGGGAGGCATTCGTATTCGTACGTGCCCGGCGTCGTGAACGTCACGGTCGCGCGCTGCCCCGGCTGGATCAGGCTCGTGTCGAACGTGCCGTTCACGTCGGTCGCCGTGTGCGCAAGGTTGTCGTCGTTCACCCACACGACGGTGCTGTTCACCCCGATCACGACGACCACCGGATTCGGGTTGAAGGCGTCCGTCGTCCTCGAGGAGGCACCGGGCACGATGCGGACCGTCGTCGTCGTTCCGATGGGCGGCGGAGGCGGCGCCTCGCCGCCCGTGACGTTGAACAGCCCGACGGCGCCCTTCGAGGCGTCCGCGAACGAGTGCGTGACGAACGGGTTCTGTCCCGCCTGGGCGAACGTGAAGTCGACGATCACCGCGCCGCTTGGGGGCACGTTGACCGTCTGGACCCCGAACTGCACGTTCCTCGGATTCCCGTCGATCCAGACACGGTCGAACACGGTGCCGATCACGTGGAACGCGGACCACAGGGAAGGCCCTGCGTTCAGGAAGTGCACGCGGACGACATCGTCCACGTCGACCTCGAGGGGCTCCGCGATGTACCGGTTCACGTAGCCGTCGAAGACGACGTACCTCGGCGTCGCGTTCGCCATCTCGTCCATCGTGTCGTACAGCTCGCTCTGGACGATGAAGAACTCCTTGTCGGCGCGGGGTAGCTCGGTTCGCGGCTCGACGACGATCATCCCGTACATGCCCTTCGCGATGTGTTCGAGGACGGGCGGCGTGCCGCAGTGGTACATGAAGACGCCAGGGTACTCGGCGACCCATTCGAACGTCAGGGTCTGCCCCGGGGCGATCGTCCGGTAGTACACGTTCCAGGCGACCTTCGCCGCGTGGAAGTCGAGGCTGTGGCCGAGCGTGTTGTTCGCGCCGTTCGTCAGGGTGAAGTTCACGACGTCGCCTTGTCGCACGCGGAGCACGGGGCCGGGCACGGATCCGTCGTACGTGTACAGGGGCATCGTGACGCCCGGCGCGACCTCGACGATCCGCTCCTCGACAACGAGGCTGATGTACACCTTGTCCACCGGCGTCGTCGATCCGCCGGACAGACGCAGACCGGCCACGGCGACCACCGCGAGCACGATGACCGCTGCGACCGCGAGGCGCGCGCCCTTCGCGCCGATTCTCGGCTCACCTTCCGCCATTGCGATCCACCGGATCAACCGACGGGCGGCGGGCCGATAGAGTTTCTACCGCACCCGTTCGGCGAGGGGACGATTTCGGCCTCACGCGGACGCCGACTCGGGTATATACTCTTCGAGAACGTACATGGCGAAGTCTCGTCAGACCGCCCGCGACACGTAGGTCCAAGGTGCGACGATGGCGTATCCGACGACAACGATTGGACGGACGTGGCACGGGTTCGTCGTGAGCCACGACCTGAAGTCGGGAAGGAACTGGTCGATGTTCATCGGCCGGCTCGCCCTGGGGTTCTTGTTCCTCTGGGGCGGGTACCAGAAGATCCTGACGGAACTGAGCGGGAAGATGGCGACGGCCGGGTTCCTGTCCGGGCCGTCGGTCGCGGGCAGCCCCCTCGCGGGGTTCTTCAACGGCCTCGCGGGCAACTGGGTCGTCGAGGTCCTCGTGGTCTACGGGGAACTCCTGATCGGAGTCGCCCTGATCTTGGGGGTCGCGACGAGGATCGGCGCGGTGAGCGGCGCGCTCCAGATGGTCCTGTTCACGGTCGCGCTGTGGCCGATTGCGGACGCCGCGGGCGCGAACCCGATCGTCGACTACCGGGTCATCTACGGCCTGATGTTCCTCATGTTCGTCTTCCTCGCGCCGGGTCGGTTCCTCGGGATCGACGGCTGGCTCGAGAAGCGTCCGTTCGTGCAGCGCCACCCGCGGCTGCGCGCGGTCCTCGGGTAGACGACCTTTCGAGCGGGGGCCTCGCGCCCCCAACCCTTTCCCCTTCTCGGGCGGCCTTCGGCGGGCCCCGATGGCTCATCGCCGCTTCGAGCGACCCTTCGTCCTGCGCGGGCGCCGCCGCGCGGTCCGCCGTGATCGGAAGCCGTCCGGACTGGAGGCGACGGGACCCTTCGGCCCGTACCGAGTGACGGTCGCGAACCCCGACCGGTTTGTATGGTCCATCTGGAGTTCGCCGTCGTGGAGGGACCACGACACCGCCGTGACGAGGGCTCGCCGGAAGTTGAGGCCGCCGGGGAGGACGACCTCCCCGGAAAAGTCCGCGCCCGTGACGGGGTTCTTGACGTGACCGCTCCGCACCTCGCCGATCCCGTCCACCGAGAACCTGCTGTCGTACCCGTCGTAGTGGAAGTCGATCTTTGCCGATTTCGAGGGCAGGACGCGCGCGAACGTCTTCGCGAAGATCTCGAACACCCCGCCGCCGTGCCTCCCGGCGACGATCTCCTCGACGGCATGTCGCTGCGCGGCCGTCGCGGTCGCGTCGATGTACACGCGCGACACGCCGTTCCCCTCGTGGATCGCCTTCGGCCACCAGAGGCCCCAAGCGAACGTCACGCCGTCGAGCTTCGTGCCGTCGAACGTTCCGTCCCGAATCCGGTACGCGAGGAGGGCCTCGCAGCTCCCGTGCGTCGGGTACCCGTTGAAGGCGCACGGACACCCGTAGTCGCAGTTGCAGCTCTGAATGAACTCCGCCTCGAAGTTCCAGGTCGTGGGCATCGGATCCGGTCTCCCGCAGCGTACCGCGGGGGGCCTAGATGAACGCTCCGACCACCCCTCGGCGGACCGCTTCCGCACGTTGATAGCCGAGTCGTCGTTACGGCCCGCCGTGGCGACCGAGTCCCCCACGGCCTCCGATCCGCTGCGACAGCTCACCGCGCCGATGGCGCTCCTCGTGGCGATCGTCGTAGCGGTCGCGTGGTACGTGGCCTGGGCGTCTGCGGACTCCCTCGCGATGGGTGCCGTCGGGATGGGACTCGACCTCGGACCTCCGGGGATCGTGGCCTTCTACGGCCTCCTCGTCGTCATGATGGTCGCGATGATGCTGCCTTCGGCGCTCCCGATGATCCTCGCGTACCGGGCGATCACGCGGCTCGAGGCCGGCCGTCCGACGCGGCCTCCGGACAATCCGGGCACGGCGCTGTTCGTGCTTCCGTACTTCCTCCTCTGGGGCGCCTTCAGCGTCGTCGCGCTCCTAGGGCTCGTGGCACTCGGACTCGTCGGGCCGTTCGTCGGATCGATCGCGTTCGTCCCGGCCGCGGTCCTCCTCGCCGCGGGGGCGTACCAGGCGACGCGCACGAAGGAGGTGTGCCTGGCCCACTGCCAGTCGCCGATGTCGTTCGTGATGCAGCACTGGCGCTCGGGCCGGGCCGGCGCCGCGCGGATGGGGGTCCGCCACGCGATGTACTGCATCGGCTGCTGCTGGCTCTTCATGCTCGTCCTCTTCGTCGCGGGGGCGATGAGCCTCGTGTGGATGGGCGCCCTGTCCCTGGCGATCTTCGCGGAGAAGGTCGGGACGCGTCCGCGGGCGACGTCCTTCGCGATCGGGGCGATCCTCCTCGCCCTCGGCGGGGTCCTCGCGGTCCGGGCGGTCGTGTCCGGGTGAGCGACGTCGCGTCCGGAAAGGGCCGCGGGCGCACCCGCTCGCCCTCCTTACGGTCGGCCAGGTCGCCGTCAGGGGCGCGACGCTCCTGAACGCCTTCTTCGGAGCGGTCGCGGTCGAGGAGATGACGGGCGGATGAACGTCGCTGTAACGTTCATAACCGCCGCCGACTATCGGTCCCCGGCGGTCCCGATGGTCAAGATCTTCCTCGACACCGCGGACATCGACGAGATCCGCGAGGCGGCGTCGTGGGGCGTCCTCGACGGCGTCACGACGAACCCCACCCTCGTCGCGAAGACGGGCCGGAAGTGGGGCGAGGTGATCCAGGACATCCTCGCGCTCGTCGACGGGCCGATCAGCCTCGAGGTCACGACGACCCAGGCCGACGAGATGATCAAGCAGGGCCGTCAGCTCGCGAAGCTCCACAAGAACGTCGTCGTCAAGATCCAGATGACCCCGGAGGGACTCAAGGCGATCAAGGCCCTGTCGAAGGAGGGCGTCCGGATCAACACGACCCTCATCTTCTCCGCGAACCAGGCGATCCTCGCCGCGAAGGCGGGCGCGAAGTACGTCAGCCCGTTCATCGGCCGCCTCGACGACATGGGCCAGGAGGGGATGCAAGTCATCCGCGAGATCGTCGAGATCTTCGACCAATACGACTGGGACTGCGAGGTCCTCGTCGCGTCGATCCGCCATCCGCTCCACGTGATCGAGGCGGCGAAGCTCGGGGCGGACATCGTCACGATGCCCTTCGACGTCCTCAGGAAGATGACCCAGCACGCCCTGACGGACGTCGGGCTGAAGCGCTTCCTCGACGACTGGAAGAAGGTGCCCCCGTAGGCGGCCGCGGTCGTCCGCCGGTCGGTCGGGGGACGACCTGGTCCGGAGGGCCATCGCCCGCACGGGGACTCCCGTACGACTGCCCCGCGTCGCCCCGACGTCGTTAGGCTGCTCCCGAATCGCGGAAGAGCCTTCAAGAGGCCCCACGGCCATCCGTGCGCGGATGATTCCGGGCACCCCCCGCATCACGCTCGACCAGGAGAGCTTCAAGGCCCTCGCGTCGGACGTGCGCGTGGGGATCCTGAAGGTCCTCGACGAGCGGCGCCAGACCGTGACGGACCTCAGCAACCTCCTGGGCCTGAGCAAGCCGACCCTCCTCGAGCACCTCGAGAAGCTCCAGGTCGCGGGCCTCGTGAAGCGCGTCGACGAGGGCCGCAAGTGGATCTACTACGAGCTCAGCGACAAGGGCAGGAAGATCCTCCACCCGGAGAAGGTGTCGATCGTCGTCGCCCTGGGGAGTGCGGCGGGCCTTGCCGCGGTGGGGATCGTGTCCCTCCTGTCGACCTCGGCAGGGCTCCTTGCGGGCCCCGGCACGGGACCCGGCGGCTTCACGAGCGCCGAGGACTCCCGCTCCATCCTCGGACTCGCGGCTCCCCGCCAGGAGATCGCGCTGATCCTCTTCCTCCTCGCGGCGGCCGCCGTCGGGGCCGCCCTCGTCCTGCGTTGGTGGGGCCGCCGTCGCAGGGATCGGTTCTTCGCGCAGCTTGCGGCCGCGTGAGGCGCGGGCCGCCGGAAACCATTATTTGGGTGCGGCGCTTCATCGATTCGTGGCGCCGGGCTGGCGGGGGAGGTCCGCGTGGGTCGTCCCCGCGCTCCTGTCCCTCGCGGTCGTCCTCGTCGCGGGCCTCGCGTTCAACGTCGCGAACCTCGACACGGGGTCGGAGACCGTCCCGGACGTGCCCGACGCGGGCGGCACGGAACCCTCCTCGCGCAGCCTCGTCGGGCTCCTGCCCCTGATCTGGGCCACGACCGCGGTCCTCGGCCTCGTGGTCCTCGCGCTCCTCGTATACGTGCTCGTCCGCCGCACGAAGGAGAAGGGCCCAAGGCGCGCCGTCGTCCGCCGGAACATGTACCTCCAGACCCTCTTCACGATCCTCGTCCTGCTCGTCGCCGTGTACGCGTGGAGGCACGTCGCGCCGGACCCGGGGCAGGGTGAGGGGGACGGGGACGGCTCCGGCGACACGGGGACCGGATTCCAGGTTCCCGAACTTCCCCGGATCGCGGGGATTCCGCTCGTCGCGTTCCTCGCGGCCGCGGTCCTCGCGAGCCTCGTCGCGCTCGCGACCTTCCTGAAGGCCGGGCCCCAGGGTCGTCCGCTCGTCGGGGGGCCGCCGCCCGCGCCGCGGCCGGGCCGCGAGGAGGCCGCCGCGACGGTCGCCGAGGCGATCCGCCGGATCGAGCTCGGCGGCGACATCCGGGGCGCGATCCTGCTGTGCTTCCACCGCTTCTCCCTCCTCCTCGGCGCCCGGGGGATCCGCGACCAGGACGTGCTCACGCCGCGGGAGCTCGAGGGTCTCGCGATCGACCGCCTGCGCGTCTCCGCGGACGCGGCGGAGGACCTGACGGGCCTGTTCGAGGAGGCGCGGTACAGCACGCACCCGCTCGGCGAGACGGCGCGGGACCGCGCCCTGCGAAGCCTCGACCGGATCCGCGCGGCCCTGGAGGTCTGAGATGGAGTCGGACGTCGAGGCGGCGGCGACGCGCGGACGTCTCGGGCCGCCGTCGGACGTGGCCCGTGCGGGGATCCGCGCCGTGGCGGTCCTCGCCCTCGCCATCGCCCTCGGCTACGTGTTCTACTCGCTCCAGTTCAGCGGGTCGGCCCAGTGGGCGTTCGGCGTCGCGGTGGTCGGCGTCCTGGGCGTCGTCGGGACGTACGTCGTCGTGCGCAGCACGCGGTCCCCCGACCCCTTCGAGGCCCGGGCCGGTCGGCGGGAGATCCACGAGGGCGAGCTCACCTCCCTCGCGGGGACCGTCGAGCGAGCGGAACAGGGCCGGGGGTTCAGCCGCGATCTGCTCGTCGTGCGCGTCCGGGACGCCCTGTCCGAGCGGATCCGTCTCGTCCGCGGCCTGTCCCCCGAGGCGATGCGCGCCCTCGAGGCCGACGAGGACGCCCTGCGCGCGGTCGTGCGGGACGAGGTCCTCGCCGCGTTCCTGGGCGCGACGCGCGACCGCGAGGCGCGGGCCGCGTGGGCGTCCGCCTCGGGCCGGGAGGCCGGCCTCCTGCACACCCTGCGCTACCTCATGGACCGGGCAGAGGGCTGGCGGTGAAGGTCGCGGACGTCGCGCGGACGAGCGCCCGCCTGCTCGACGCGCTCGAACAGGTGATCGTCGGGAAACGTGCCGTCCTGGAGCGGGTCCTGTGGGCCCTCCTGAGCGACGGGCACCTCCTGATCGAGGACGTCCCCGGGGTCGCCAAGACCCTTATCGCGAAGTCCTTCGCCGCGGGGATCGGCCTCGGCTTCCGTCGGATCCAGTTCACCCCGGACCTCCTGCCGGCGGACATCACGGGGACGTACGTCCTCGACCGGCGGACGAGCGAGTTCGTCGTGCGTCGCGGGCCCGTGTTCACGAACGTCCTCCTCGCGGACGAGATCAACCGCGCCCCGCCGAAGACCCAGTCCGCCCTGCTCGAGGCGATGCAGGAGCGCCAGGTCACGCTCGAGGGCGAGACGTTCCGCCTTGACCGTCCGTTCTTCGTGATCGCGACGCAGAACCCGATCGAGCTCGAGGGCACGTACCCGCTCCCCGAGGCGCAGGTCGACCGCTTCCTGATGCGGATCGACGTCGGGTATCCGGCGAAGGAGCAGGAGGTCGAGATCCTCCGGCGTCGGCGCGTGCGGCGCACGGACGACGCGAGCGTGCCGCCGGTCACGTCGCCCGACGAGGTGCTCGGGCTCCAGGCGGCCCTCGAGGACGTCCACGTGGACGCGGGGATCGAGGCGTACATCGTCGACGTCGTCGGGGCGACGCGGATGCACAGCCAGGTCGAGATCGGGGCGAGCCCGCGCGGCTCCCTCGCCCTGCTCAAGGCGTCCCGCGCGCGGGCGGCCCTGTCCGGCCGCGACTACATCACCCCGGACGACGTGAAGGCCGTCGCCGTTGCGACGCTGGCGCACCGGATCATCCTGAAGCCGGACCCCTGGATCCGCGGCGTGCGGACGTCGACGGTCGTCTCGGACGTCCTCGGCCAGGTCCCCGTGCCCAAGGTGCCGTGAGATGCGGACGCCCCTCGTCGCCGGGCTCGTCGCGTCGTCCGTCCTGTTCGTGCTGCTCGGGCTCGTCGCCCAAAGCTGGCAGGTCGTCCTGCTCGCGTTGCCGCCGATCCTGTTTCTCGCCCTCGGGTCGATCGCCCCGCCCCCGAGGCCCGTCCTCGCGGCGGCCCGCGCGATCTCCCGCGACCGCGTCCAGGCCGGAGGGCTCCTCGAGGTCGAGCTCGCCGTGCGGAACGAGAGGGAGGGGCTCGACCTCCTCGAGATCCTCGACGTCCTGCCGGGGGAGTTCGCCCTCGTCGCCGGGACGAACCACGCGGTCATCGCGCTCGCGCCGGGCGAGTCGTACCGCCTCGCGTACACGGTCCGCCCGAACGTCAAGGGCGACTACCGGATCGGGCCCGTCAGGGCGAGGTCCCTCGACCCGCTCGGCCTCGGCACGGAGGACGCCGTCCTCGGGCTCGAGACGCGCGTCGTCGTCGCGCCGGTCCTGGAGGACATGCGCCGCGCACGCTTCGCGCCGCGTCGCACGCGTCCGTGGTTCGGACAGATCGCCTCGAGGAGGCCCGGGCCGGGGTCCGAGTTCTGGGCGATCCGGGACTACCATTCCGGCGACGAGGTGCGGCGGATCAACTGGAAGGCGACCGCGCGCCTCGAGCGGCCCCTGACGAACGAGTACGAGGGGGAGCGTTCCGGGGACGTCGTGATCGTCCTCGACGCCCGGCGCGAGTCGTTCGTCGGATCGCAGACGGACAACCCCGTCGAGCACGGCGTCCGGGCGGCGCTCGGGATCGCGGACTACGTCCTGGCGCAGAGGAACCGGGTCGGGCTCGTCGTGCAGCGGAACGTGCTCGACCGCGTGCCGCCCGCCTTCGGGAAGAAACAGCTGTACCGGATCCTGGATGCCCTCATCCACGTGCGCGCGGGCGGCGAGTGGCCCTTCTCCCACGTCGCCTGGATCCTGTCGCGCTACTACCCGCGGGACGTCCTCGTCGTCCTCGTGTCGCCCCTCGCGGACCGGACGGCCCTCGAGGCGACCGTCGGGCTCGCCGCGCGCGGGTACGAGGTCGCGATCGTGTCGCCGTCGCCCCTCGACATCGAGCGCGCCCTGACCCGCCCGACGGGGACCGCGGACCTCGCGTACCGCATCCTGAAGACGGAGCGGGACAACCTGCTCCTGCAGCTGCGGCGCGTCGCGCAGGTCGTCGACTGGGACCCGAGCGCGCCCCTCGCGCTCTCCCTCCGGAGGATGCGGACATCGACGCGGCCCGCGTGATTTCGCAGGCCCTGCGCGCGGCGCCGCCGATCACGCTCGTCGCGCTGTTCGCGTGGACGGGCTGGGACGTCGGGCACGTCACGACGCCTCGTTGGGACGTCTCGCTCCAGGCGTTTCTCGTCCTCTCGGCGGTCCTGTGCCTCGTCGGGCAGGCGCGGTGGGGCGCCCCGATCCGCCGAGTGGGACTCTTCGTGGTCGGCGTCACGTACTTCGCGGCGCGGTTCGTCGACCTCGGCGTCGACGTCGTCCCGGC
>JBQTHW010000051.1:0-2681 GCA_052389495.1 Methanobacteriota archaeon
CGCACCTCGCCCTTCCCGCCCGCGATCTTGAACTCCATCTTGACGGGGTAGTCGGAGCCGAGGTACAGGGTGACGGTCGTCGCCGAGCCGATCGACTTGACCATGTTCGAGAAGTAGTCGAGGGGGAAGAGGGAACGCACGGCATCCTTCACCTGCAGCTCCTCGAGGAGCTCCTTCGGGACCGCGTGCGACACGTTGTCCGTGTCGCCCTCCGACACGATTTCGAAGCCCGAGTTCGAGACTTTCAGGGCGATGTGGTCGCTGATGCTCTCCGACGCTCGAATGCCCTGTCGAAGCTCGTCCGTACGCACGGTGACCTTCGCGGGCAGGTTCAGGCTCGGCACCTTGGGGTCCGACATGCCGGCCGTGTCGACGAGCGCCATCCGACGCGTCGTGTTGCCGACGCTCACCACGAGGCGGTTCTTGCCCTCGTCGTGGGCCATCGCGATCACGTCGCCGGATTTCGCGAGGCGGAGGATCTCCTTCATCTTGTCCATGTCGACGCCGATCTCGCCGTCGTCGGCCTTGTACGCATCGAAGGCGGCGCGATCGAGGGAGAGGTCCACCATCGCGACGTGCGCCGGGTCGACCGCCTTCACGGCGACCGCGTCCTTCCCGACGTTGAACTTGACCTCGTCCACGAGCGTCGAGACGACGTCCACGACCTCCTTGAGGACCTCCGCCTTGAGCTTCGCCTCGAACATGCTCTCCCCCATAGAATTCGGGGCGATATCCTATCGCTCGTTATAAAGGTAACCAGCTTCGCTCGGAGACCGCGCGGGCCCTCAGAATTCGCGCCACGTGTGGCTGCACTTCGTGCATCGGTAGATACGGGTCGTCGGCTCGTCCGCCGCGCGGGTCTGCCGCATGACCCAGTACGCCTCGAAGTGGCCGCACTTCGGGCACTCGACGCGCGTCCGCGGGAGGGTGTCCGTGATCTCGTCGAGGACGAGCGTCTCCATCGGCCGGTCCTTCCCGGCCCGCGCGACCTTCGTGACGGTCGCGTCCTTCGTCGTGAAGGTCCTCTCGAAACCGCACGAGGCGCAGCGCAGCTTCCCGTCGCTCGGGAACATGAGGGAGCCGCACTTCGGACAAAACATGCGAGAGAGGGGGCTCAAGCGAGCCTGTGATAAAAACGTTGCGCGGTCAGATGCGCGTTTTGTCATAGTTGCGCAGCGCGCGTTCGACGAACCTCTGGATCGCGAGCTCCTCCTCGCGGCTGCGCGGCTTCGCCGGACGCGGATCGCGCCCGGACACGTCGGGTTCGCGACGGGGCGGCTCGCGGCGATGCTCCCCGTGCGCCCGGACGGGGTGGCGGCGGCGCACGGGGGGCTCGTCCTCCGGTTCCTCGTCCGCGTCGTCGTCCTCGTCGTCCTCGTCGTCCTCGTCGCGCCGGCGGGCGCGGGCCGCGCGTCGCACCGCGCGCTCGGCCAACGACTCCGCGTCGACCTTTCGCATGTCCTCGAACCGCGTCGACGCGCGACGCCGGCTGCGGTGGCCGCGCGCACCGACGGGGACCGGGCGGCCTCGCGCGTACGCGGGGCGACGCTGACGGTGGGGCACGGCCTCCTCCTCGTCTTCGACCTCCGCCCCTTCCGCGTCCGCGTCCTCGTGTCGCGCGTGGACGAACGGCCACGGGAGCGTCAGGCCAAAAGAGTGGGACCGGGGCGCACCCCCGCGAGACGCGAGCTCCCGCCGCGTCTGCTCGCCGATCAACCCGCCGATGTACGCGAACAGGATCACCATGAGGTACCCGTTCGTCCCCATGCCGAACGTCGCGCGCAGCGCCTCGACGAAACCCTGCAGGTACGCGATCAGGAAGTCGCGGTACGGCGCGAGGAACGGGAGAATGCTGGCGGCCCCGTCGCCGACGACGAGCGGGAGGGAGGCGACGAAGTCGATCTGGCTCGCCGCGAAGTTGTGCGTGTACGCGTAGTTGGCCACGAGAATCACGACGACCGGCGCGAGGGCCGCGACGACGGCCTTCCACGGCGAGCCGGCGCGGCGGCCGCCGACGTAGCCGGCGATCATCGGCCCCGCGGGCTGGATCCACCACAGGAGGAGGGAGAGAATCAGGATGATCCGTGACGAGGACCAAAAGGAGAAGGCGGGGCCGTCGTGGAACCGCCCGATCTCGTTGTCGACTTCGATGCGGAACGTGTTCGAGTTCGCCGTGCGCCGCGCGGAGCGGCGGTGCCCCCTCCCGCGGCCCGGCCGGGGCCCGTCGTCCTCGTCCGGCTCCTCGCGTCGCCGCCGCCTCCTAGCCGGCCACAGGAACCACAGGAAGAGCCGGAGGAGCCAGCGCAGCAGTCGCAATCCCATCCCTCGGGCGCAGTCCGACTAGTGTCTGACGGGTTCCTCATGGCGCGGCAGACTATTAATACGTTTGGCCGGACCGCATGTTGACAAACCGCCCGGCCGGAATCACGCCGGCGGCGCGGCGGAACGCACGATGTCGCGGACGATGAAGCCGGCGGCGAGGATCATCGCGCCTCCGAGGACCCGCGCGACGACCGCCTCGGTCGTCCGGCCGAGGAGGGACACCCCGAGGACCACGCCGACGATCGAGGCCAGCGCCATCGCGGACCCGAGGCGAAGGGTCGCGGGGGACGTGTGGCCGAGGGTCCGGTGCGTCGCGTACGCGATCGCCTGCTGCGGGATCGCCGCGAGCGAGCTGAGGG
>JBQTHW010000052.1:0-4469 GCA_052389495.1 Methanobacteriota archaeon
GGCGTCCAGGCCCGCGCCGCCGTACTCGGATGGGATCGTGACCCCCAGGAGACCGAGGCGTGCCATCCTCGCGACCGTGTCCTTCGGGAAAACCCCGGTCCGATCCACATCGGCCGCGACGGGTCGAATCTCCTTGTCCGCGAACTCGCGGACGCTCCGGCGGAGAAGTTCCTGTTCGGGGGAGAGGGCGAAGTCCAAGGATCCGCCTCGGTCGAGGGAAGACGGCCGGCCCTCTTGTCCTTTCCCCCGGCCGTGGCGCCACGGTAGAGGTCGCACTCGACGCTGGGGATCGAGCCTCTGCCGCGACGGGGTGGCCGGACCGTGTCGGGCGTAGAACCTCCGGTTCCCGTCCGGGTCCCGGTTTGCGATCAAGGCGATCCACGTCACGATGGCCGATCGCGAGATGGACTTCAAAATCCCGACGTCGGAGGCGCCTTGTTTTCACGCGGCACCGTTTTGGCCACGCACGTTAAGTATCCCTGGCCATGCTCGGCCGATCGGCAGCCCTCATGGACGCGGCCTTTCAGGAGACGACCCTCGCCCGGATCGTCGACGAGCTCGTCGCGATCCCCGTGATCGAGGAGGCCATCGTCGTCACCCGGAAGGGCCGCGTGCTCGCGGGTCGGACGGACACCCCCGCGTTTGTGCAGGAGTGCCTGTCCCTCCTGTCTGCGGCGTGGCCGTCCGTCGGTTCGCCCGAGGAGTTCGTGCGCCTCGACCTCCGGGGGCCGCGGGGCAGCACGGTCGTAGTGCAAGCGAGCCAGGAGGCGCTCCTCGCGGTCCGGATGAGCACACGCACGCCGGAGTCCCTGAGCCTCGAGCTGTCCCGCGCCGCCGAGGCAGTCCGCCGCACGATGACCTAGGGCCTCCGTCGCGTGTCCCCGAGCTTCTCGAGGACCCCCCGGGCCTCGCCAAGGAGGGACAGCGCCGCCTCGTGCTCCCTTGTGACGTACTCGATGATCTCCGCGTAGCGGCCCTGCCGGTACAGGACCGGCACCTTGCTCCCGCTCTCCTTGTCCGCGAACCGCTGGAGGCTCGACCCGACGAACTGCCCGCGGTTCATCAGGACGAGGACCGGCTGGAGGTCGAGGAACGGCTTCGTGTACCAGAAGAACTTGAGCTGGGCCGCGTCCCAGGTCAACAGGTTCCACTTCATCGCACGCTCGACGAGGAACGTGAGGTCGAACCGCAGGCGGTTCCCGACGGGCACGAAGTCCCACGTTGGCTCGAGGATCCCCTTCTCGAGGATCACCTGCACGACCTGCTTCTCGCCCCACTCCCACTCGACGAGGATCTGCAGCTCGCCGATCGGCTGGAACGCGTCGTCCAGCTGCCGGTACTGGACGGACACGATCCGGTCCGCCTGGGGGTCGTCGCCCGTCGTCTCGATGTCGAAGTAGAACAGCGTCAGGGCAGCCTTCCGGCCGCGCGAAGGCGTTCTTCCTGTAAAGGGATTGCCGACGGCCTCCGTAGGCCGCGGGTATAGTCGTCGTATATTCTTTCAGGACTTCAAGGACGGCGGGCCCTAGTCGCGCGGCGTCCTCATGTCGATGGAGGTTCGCCCGTGGACCGACTCGACGCCGACGTGGTCGTCATCGGCTCGGGGCTTGCTGGGCTTCGCGCAGCCCTGGAGGTCTCCCGCCAGACGGCCGGTCGCCTGACCGTCGCGATCCTGACGAAGGTCCAGGCGATGCGCTCCCACAGCGTCGCGGCGGAGGGTGGCTCCGCGGCGGTCCTGTACCCCGACGAAGGCGACTCGTTCGACGCGCACGTCTGGGACACCGTGAAGGGCTCCGACTTCCTCGCGGACCAGGATGCCGTCGAACTGTTCGTCCGCTCGGCGCCCGAGGAGCTACGGCTTCTCGAGAGGTGGGGCATGCCGTGGCCCCGCAGGGCGGATGGGCGGATCGCCACGCGCCCTTTCGGCGGCCATAGCGTCCCCCGGACCGCGTTCGCGGGCGACAAGGTCGGCTTCCTCGAGATGCAGACCCTGTACGGCGCGATCCAGGCCTTCCCGAACGTCACGACCTACCACGAGACGTACGCGACGTCGATCCTCCACGAGGACGGCGAATTCCGCGGCGTCGCGGCGATCGACCTGCGCACGGGCGGCTTCCTCGTGGTCCGCGCGAGGGCGGGCCTCCTCGCCACGAGAGGGGCCGGTCGCATCTACGGCTTCACGACGCATGGCCACCACTCGACCGCGGACGGGCTCGCGTTCCGCAACTCGTGCCGCATGGGGATCTGCGGGTCGTGCGGCGTCCTTATCAACGGGGAGCCGCGTCTCGCGTGCGAGACGTCGATCGCGTCCCTCGGTACGGCCTACGTGGATGTCGCGCCGCTCCCCCATTTCGCCGTCATCCGGGACCTCGTGACGGACTTCGACGACTTCTTCGTGCACCATCGGAGGATCCGCCCCCACCTCGTCCGCCCGGAGAACGGGGCGGCCACGCCCGTCGACCGGGAGCTGCCGCAGACGGAGGAGGAGCGGCTCGCGTACTACCAGTTCACGATGTGCATCATGTGCGGGCTGTGCGACGCCGCGTGCCCCGTCGTCGGCCTGGACCGTGAGTTCCTCGGGCCGCAGGCGCTTGCGCAGGCGTACCGATACGCGGCGGATTCCCGGGACCGCGGCTGGTCGGAGCGCTCCGAGATCGTCGACACGCTCCACGGCTGCTGGCGGTGCGAGCTCGCCGGCTCGTGCAGCGCGGTCTGTCCGAAGGGCGTCGATCCCGCGCTCGGAGTGCAGCTCCTCAAGCGAGCCGTCCTGCGCCGCGGCGCCCGTCGGACGTGACGCCCCGACACCTTTTTCGCGCACGCGGCGTTCGTCGGGCGGTTCGCCCATGACGACCACGCGGACGGAGCGCCCGGCGGACCTCGTCCTTCGGAACGGCCGGGTGTGCACGATGGACTCGTCCCGCACGTGGGCCGAGGCCGTGGCGATCCGCGACGGGACGATCGCACGCGTGGGCTCCGACGCCGACGTGTCGCGCCTCGCAGGGTCGCGGACGAAGGTCGTCGACCTGCGTGGCCGTCTCGTCCTCCCGGCATTCCAGGATTGCCACATCCACCCGGTCCAGGGCGGTGCCTTGCACCTCGGCTGTACACTCGACGGGATTGCGACGGCGGCCGAGTACGCGGAGGCGGTCCGTGTCTACGCGGCCCGCCACCCCGAGACCCCATGGATCCGAGGCGGCGGGTGGTCCATGACCGCGTTCCCGGACGGGATCCCGGACAAGCGGCTCCTCGACGCGGTCGTCCCGGACCGGCCCGTCTTCCTGATGTCCCAGGACTGCCACAGTGCGTGGGTCAACTCGAGAGCCCTCGCGCTCGCCGGAATCACGGCCGGCACCCCGGACCCGCCGCGCGGCCGCGTCGATCGGGATGCCGTGACGGGCGAACCCGTCGGCGGACTTCAGGAGATGAGCGGGATCGGCCTGGTGCTGGCCCACGTCCCACCGTACACGGACGGCGAACTCGAGGACGCCCTGCGATACAGCCTACAGATGCTGAACGGCTACGGGATCACGTCGTTCCAGGATGCGCTCGTGCTCCTGCACGGTCCGTCCGCGTACCGCTCCCTGGACGCCTACCGCACGCTTGCGGTGCGGGGCGACCTGACGGCCCGTGTCGTCGCCGCCCTGTTCTGGGACGCCTCCGCCGGCGAGGAGCAGATTGCGGCCTTCGCGAAAGCCCGCGAAACGTCTGAGGGAGGCCCAATCCGCGTCGGGGCCGTGAAGATCTGGCAGGACGGCATCCTGGAGACGCACACCGCCGCGCTCCTCGAGCCGTACGCGGACCGCCCGGGGGACCGCGGGCGGAGCCACGTGGACCCGGAGGCCCTGAAGCGGATCGTCACGCGCCTCGACGCGGAAGGGTTCCAGGTCCACTTCCATGCGATCGGCGACGCAGCGGTTCGCCAGTGTCTCGACGCGGTGGAGGCCGCGCGCAAGGCGAACGGGATCCGGGACACGCGGCACCACATCGCGCACGTCCAGGTGATCCATCCCGACGACGTCCCGCGATTCCGGGAACTCGGGGTCGCCGCGACGTTCCAGCCGTTGTGGGCCTGCCGAGACTCCCAGCTCGTCGGCCTGACGTTCCCCCTCCTCGGGCCCGAGCGGAGCCGTCGGAGCTACCTGATTCGCAGCATCGCCCGGTCGGGCGGACGCGTCGCCTTCGGGAGCGACTGGCCCGTCAGCACGGCGAACCCGTTCGAGCAGGTCCAGGTCGCCGTCACCCGGTCGTGCGTCTGGGACCCGCACGCCGAGCCCCTCCTCCCCGAGGAGCGGATCGACCTGTGGGACGCGCTCGCGGCGTTCACGATCGACGCGGCGTACGTGAACGGCCAGGAGGACCTCACGGGCTCGATCGAGGAGGGAAAGCTCGCCGACCTGATCGTCCCGGACCGGGACCTGTTCGCCATCGAGCCGACGGAGATCGCGAGCACGCAGGTCCTCCTGACGCTC
>JBQTHW010000053.1:0-3784 GCA_052389495.1 Methanobacteriota archaeon
CCGCCTACCTGTTCTACGAGGTCCTCCTCGGCGGCGCGCTGGGCGCGGGGATCGCGGTCGAGCAGGAGGCCGCCTTGGACTGGATCCCGGGCCTCGAAGCGATCCGGATGGGCCTCCTCATCGACAACCTCAGTGCCCTCATGCTCCTCCTCGTGTCCTTCCTCTCCCTCCTCATCGTGGTCTACTCCCTCGGCTACATGCACGAGGAGGAAGGGAAGGCCCGCTACTACGCGGAGATGAGCCTGTTCATCGCGGGCATGCTCGGCACCGTGAGCGCGAACAACTTCCTCCAGCTCATGATCTTCTGGGAGATCATGGGCCTCTGCTCCTACCTGCTGATCGGCTTCTGGTACCACAAGCCCGAGGCCGCGAAGGCCGCGAAGAAGGCGTTCCTCGTGACCCGCGTCGGGGACGTCCTCTTCCTGGTCGGCATCCTCGTGATCTGGGACGTGTTCCACACGTTCTCCTTCGAGGAGATCCGCGCGCAGATCCCGGTGCTGTACCCCCTCACGCTGACGCCCCAGCTCCTCCTCGTGATCCCGCTCCTCCTGTTCGGCGGGGCGATCGGCAAGTCCGCGCAATTCCCGCTCCACGCCTGGCTCCCGGACGCGATGGAGGGCCCGACGACGGTCAGCGCACTGATCCACGCCGCGACGATGGTCAAGGCCGGCGTGTACCTGACCGCGCGCTCGTTCCTCTTCCTCGTGCCGCCCGAGGCGTCCGGCGTCGAGCCGCCCTGGGAGGCGATCCTCGTCATCGCGGGCATCGGCGGCTTCACGGCCCTGTTCAGCGGGACGATGGCCCTCGTCGCGTACGACATCAAGCGCGTCCTCGCCTTCTCCACGATCTCCCAGCTCGGCTACATGTTCCTCGGCCTCGGCGCGGGCGCGTTCCTGATGGCGGAACAGGTCGCCGCGGGCGAGACCCCGAACACGGCCGGCTACAGTGCGGCCCTGTACCACCTGTTCAACCACGCGTTCTTCAAGGCCCTCCTGTTCCTGGGCGCGGGCAGCGTGATCCACGCGGTCCACACGAACGACATGCGCGCGATGGGCGGGCTCGGGAGGTCGATGCGCCTGACGTCGTCCGCGATGCTGTTCGGGGCGCTCGCCCTCGCGGGCATCGTGCCGTTCAGCGGGTTCTTCTCGAAGGGCGAGATCCTCAGCGTGACGTTCGACGCCGCGTCGGCGAACCCGTGGTTCTACGTCTTCTACGCGTTCGGCATCGTGACGGCGTTCCTCACCGCCTTCTACGTGTTCCGGATGTGGTACATGACGTTCCGCGGGGACTACCGCGGGCCCGGACACCCGCACGAGTCGCCGTCCGTCATGACGGCTCCGCTCGCGATCCTTGCGGGCTTCGCGCTCGCCTCCGGCCTCCTGGCATACGCGATGAACGGCTTCGGGAACCTCGTGTTCTTCGAGCACGCCCACGCCGCGCTGCCCCTCGTGGACGTGCCGCTCTTGGAGTACGCCCTGGAGGGTGCGTCGATGGCCGTGGCGGTCCTCGGCGTCGCCCTCGCGTGGGCCGTCTACGCGACGGGCCGCATCCCCGCGGGCCGCTTCACGGCCCGACCGAGCGGGAGGTTCGTCCACGCGATGCTCACCCGGCGCTACGGGATCGACGAGGCGTACGATGCGTTCGGGGCGAAGGCCGTCGCGGGGTTCGCGCGGGCGCTCGACTGGTTCGACCGCAAGGTCGTCGACGGGATCGTGAACGCCGTCGGCCGGGGCGGGCTCGCCGTCGCCTCGGGCTCCGACGTCGTCGACCGCCGCGGCGTGGACGGCCTCGTGAACGCCTTGAGCCTCGAGACGGTCCGGACGAGCCTGCGCCTCCGGCAGCGGCAGACGGGCCAGGTGCAGAGCTACGCCTGGGTCGTCGTCTTCGGGATCGCGCTCCTCATCGCCCTTGTCTTCGGGATCAGCTGGTACCTGCGCCTGCGCGGGGGCGGATGAGCCGTGTCGTTCGTCCTGTCCCTCGTGATCGCGCTCCCCTTCGCGGGCTTCCTCGCGACGTTGGGGCTCGGGAAGTCCCAGCGAGCCGCCCGCGGGATCGCGCTCGCGTTCAGCCTCGCCGAGACGGCTCTCGTGACCCTCCTGCTTCTCTCGTTCCTCGCGCCGTCCCTGTCCGTCCTGGAGGCGCTCATCGGCCCCCTGATCCCCGAGCCGACGCCCGTCCTCCCGGGTCAGGGCCCGTTGCCGCCCCGGAGCGTGGAGCTGTATTTCGTCGAGCGGTACCCGTGGGTGCCGCAGCTCGGGATTTCGTACATCGTCGGGCTCGACGGGCTGAGCCTGCCGCTCCTGTGGCTGACGCCCCTCCTGACGACCCTGTCGATCGTGTTCCAGTGGAACGAGTCGCAGCGGCCCGGGCTGTTCTACGCGCTCCTGCTGTTCCTCGAGTTCAGCTTGTCCGGCGTGTTCCTCGCGCTCGACTTCTTCGCCTTCGCGGTGTTCTGGGAGCTCGTCCTGCTCCCGATGTTCTTCCTGATCGGGATCTGGGGCGGCCCGAACCGCCGGTACGCGTCCCTCAAGTTCTTCGTCTACACGCACGTCGGGTTCGTGATCATGCTGGTCTCGATCTTCGCCCTGTTCTGGTTCTACAGCGACACCGTGAACGAGGCCGTGTACGGCGTCGTCGGGCAGCGCACGTTCGATATGACCGCGTTCCTCCACGCCGCGATCCGCCACATGGACCAGGGCGCGGCGTTCCTCCAGCTCGGCGTGCAGCTCCCCGTCTTCCTCGGCTTCCTGTTCGCCTTCCTCGTGAAGCTGCCCTCCGTGCCATTCCACACGTGGCTCCCGGACGCCCACGTCGAGGCGCCGACGGCCGGCTCCATCCTCCTGGCGGGCGTCCTCCTGAAGATGGGCGGCTACGGGCTGTTCCGGATCAACTTCGGGATCCTGCCGGACGCGTCGCGGGACCTGTGGTGGGTCCTCGCGATCTTCGGGACGGTGAGCATGTTGTACGCGGCGTTCGTCTGCCTCGCCCAGCGCGACCTGAAACGGCTCATCGCGTACAGCTCCGTGGGCCACATGGGGTTCGTCCTCCTGGGGGCGGCGACCCTGACGACGATCGGCGCGGTCGGCGGCGTGTTCCAGCTGTTCAACCACGGCCTCATCACCGCCGTCCTGTTCATGCTCGCCGGGTCCGTGAAGCACAGCACGGGGACCCGCGACATCCCCGCCCTGCGAGGGCTCGGCCGCGCGATGCCCCAGTTCTCGATCGTCCTGATCGTCGGCTTCTTCGCGTCCCTCGGCCTCCCGGGCCTGAACTCCTTCTGGTCCGAGTTCATGGTGTTCCTGGGCACGTACTCCGCGACGAACTTCGCGGACATGCGGCGCCTCGTGTTCATCCCGCTCCTCTCGATCGTCGTCACGGCGGCGTACTACGTGTACACGATGCAGCGCATCCTGTTCGGCGACCTCCCGAAGGAGCTCGGGGAGCCGCACGACCTGCCGTCGTACGAGCGGGTGTCGTACGTCGTGCTCGTCGCGCTCATCCTCCTCGTCGGGATCTTCCCGATTCCCTTCCTATCGCTCATGGACACGTACGTCCGGCAGTCCCTTCCGTGGCTCGGAGGTGCGTGAGTGCTCCTGGACTTCCCCGTCCTCTCCCTGATCGTCTTCCTCCCCATCGTGGGCGCCGTCGTGACGTACGTTGGCGGCATGAGCGCGCGCGCCGCCCGCGGGATCGCCCTGACCTTCAGCCTCGTCGTCCTCGGTCTCTCGACGGCCGTCCTCGCGACGTTCTTCCTCCCTGAGGTCGTCTCGCTGCCGCCGCCCCG
>JBQTHW010000054.1:0-12834 GCA_052389495.1 Methanobacteriota archaeon
GACGGCACGAAACGCCCTCCTCGAAGGCTCACCAACCGATGACGTCGCATAAGCGTTCTTGGACATTCGTAGAAAAGAGAACGGCTCTACAGGATTCCGCCGAGATCCGCCGCGACGCTCTCGAGGAAGGCGCGGTCCGTCGGGGTGAAGGCGTCGGCGCGGTCGGAGTCGATGTCGATCTCCGCGACGGCGGCTCCGTCCGTGAGGACGGGGACGACGATTTCGGAGCGCGTGTTCAGGAAGCACGGGAGGTACCGCGGGTCCTCGTTGACGTCCGGAACGACGACGGTGGCCTTGTCTGCGATTGCCGCGCCGCAGATGCCCTGGCCGATCGGGATGCGGGCGTGCTGGGTCGCGCTCGGCCCCGACCATGAGCGGAGAACGAGCTCAGACCCTTCGACGGCGTAGACGCCGACCCAGGTGTAGTGCGGGATCTTGCGCAGCTCGCGGCACACGAAGTCCGTGATCGCCTTCGTCTGGCTCCTGGAGAGGATGATCTTCTCGAGGCGGACCGCAAGCTCGTCGTAGCTCACGCGCCCCTTCTCCCCCGCCAGGACCTCCCCGAACTTCCCGACGCCCTTCATCGACGGTCCGCGCGTCGAACGGTCCGTCCGGGGCATAAGCCTTTCCGATTCGCCTCCGCTCGACGCGAAATACGCGTCGCACCCCGCCGTTTCCTCTGGAGCGGACGGCGCTCGACCCGCGGTCGTCCCCTCGACTCACGAAGCTTGATATACCGGCGCCGGATACAAAAGTCAAGCATCCCTCCACAACGAGGCCGTTCCTCGGTTTCTTATTTCGGGCGAGCGGCCTTACCCTTTTTCTTCATGCGGCGTACAGGGCGCCGGATCGCTCGCCACCCTTGACGTCCGGTCACACGCCGGGGGGAAGCGTCATCCCGCGCGAATCGATCCGCACGTGGCGTCCCTCGATCGAGAGGCGGCCTTCGGCGAACAGCCTCACGGCGATTGGGAGGAGGACGTGCTCCTCCTCGAGGACGCGCGCGGCGAGCGACTCCTCCGTGTCGTCCTCGTGGACGGCGACGGCCTTCTGCATGATGACGGGGCCGCCGTCGACGGAGGCATCGACGAAGTGGATCGTGCAGCCGGAGACCCTCGCGCCGAACGCGAGCGCGTCTCGGTGCGCGTGCGCGCCCGGGAACGCGGGGAGCAGCGACGGGTGGATGTTGATGATCCGCCGCGGGAACGCGGCCACGAAGTAGTCCGACACGAGGCGCATGAAGCCCGCGAAGACGACGAGATCGACCCGTTTCGCGCGGAGCGCCAGGACGACCTCCTTCTCGAACGCCGCGCGGTCCTTCCCGTAGGGCCGGTGGTCCACGACGACCGCGGGGACGCCGGCCTTCTCCGCGCGCCCGAGGACGGGCGCCCCGGGGACGTTGCACACGAGGACCGCGAGGTCGACGTCGAGGTCCCCGCGGTCCCGGGCGTCGACGAGGCTCTGGAAGTCCGACCCTCGACCCGACGCGAGGACGCCGACCCGGATCCGCGCCATGGGAACCCTCAGTGCCGGAACAGGCGAAGACCCGTGAAGACCATCGCGATCCCTCGCTCGTCCGCCGCGGCGACGACCTCGGCGTCCCGGATCGAGCCTCCGGGCTGCGCGATCGCGGCAACGCCCGCCGCCGCGAGCTCGTCGAGGCCGTCGCGGAAGGGGAAGTACGCATCGCTCACGGCGACGCTGCCCCGGGCCCGTTCGCCGGCTTTCCGACACGCGATCGCGCAGGCGTCGACCCGGCTCATCTGACCCGCTCCGATGCCGACCATCCGCTCGCCCTTCGCCAAGACGATCGAGTTCGACTTCACGTACCGGCTCACGCGGATCGCGAACGCGATGTCCCGCAGCTCGCCCGCGGTCGGCGCACGCCGGGTGACGACCTTGTAGTCGGCCTCCCGGACCTCGGGGAAGTCCGTGGTCTGGAGGAGGACCCCCCCGAGGATGCGGACCATGTCCGTTCCGTGGTCCCGCCGGAGCTCGCCGCGCGTCCGGAGGATGAGGAACGCGCCCTTCTTCTTCGAGCGCAGCAGGTCGAGGGCCTCCGGAGCGTAGGCGGGCGCGATCACGGCGTCGAGCACGCCGCCCTTCATCGCCCTCGCCGTCGCCGTGTCGACCGTGCGGTTCAGGCCGACGACGCCACCGTACGCGGACACGGGGTCCGCGGCGTGCGCCGCGACGTAGGCTTCGGCGAGCGTCGTCGCGACGGCCGCGCCGGACGGATTCGTGTGCTTGATCACGACCGCCGCAGGCCGGTCGAACTCGACCACGATGCGCAGGGCCGCGTCGGCGTCGAGCAGATTGTTGTACGAGAGCTCGCGGCCGTTCAGGCGTTCCGCGGTCGCCGTCGCCGCGAACGGGTACGGCTCCCGGTAGAGGGCCGCCTTCTGGTACGGGTTTTCCCCATACCGGAGGATCGCGATGCGGTCGTACGCGATGCGGAGGGACGGCGGCAGGGCGTGGCCCGCGCGGGCCGCGAGGTAGTTGTGGATCGCCGCGTCGTACGCGGAGGTGTACGCGAACGCCTCGAGGGCGAGCTCCTCCCGCATCGCGGAGGGCACCTCGCCGGACGCCTTGAGCGCCGTCAGGACCTCCGCGTACCGGGACGGGCGCACCACGACCGCCACACGCGCCGCGTTCTTCGCGGCCGCGCGGATCAGGGAGACGCCCCCGATGTCGATGTTCTCGATTGCGTCGGCGTGGTCCACGCGGGGTCGCGCGACGACGGATTCGAACGGGTACAGGTTCGCCACGACGAGGTCGATCGCCTTCGCGCGGAGGTCCTCGAGGTCCCGCTCCTGCCCCGTCGGGGCCAGGATCCCCGCGAAGATCCGCGGATGGAGCGTCTTGATGCGGCCGCCGAGCCCCTCCTTGAGGCCCGTGTACTCGGACAGCGGCGTGACGGCGATGTCCGCGTCGCGCAGGGTCTTCGCGGTGCCTTCCGTGCCGAGTAGCTCGTACCCGAAGGCCCGGAGTCCGCGCGCGAAGTCGACGAGGCCGGTCTTGTCCGACACGCTGAGGAGGGCCCGGCGCGCGGAAACCATTCCCGTTACCACGTCGGAATGGGCCGCGCTGTCATAAACCTGCGCCGCGAGACGGAGCGCCGCCCGCTAGATCGGCTCGCGCGGCATCGTCGGTCGGGGAAGCAGGCCCGCGTTCTTCGCGAGCAGCGGCACGACGTCGTCCCAGTTGATCGCCATGAGGTGCACGCCCCGAACGCCTTCGACCTTCCGGAGCGCCTTGACCGTCCGCAAGGCGATGCTCATCCCCTCCGCCTTCGCATCCGGGGCGGATTCCATGCGTTCCATGATGTCGTTCGGGATCACGATGCCGGGGACCTTGTCCGCGAGGTAATGGGCCAGCTTCGGGGAGCGGAGCGGGATCACGCCCGCGAGGATGTGGACTTTCTCGTGGAGCCACTCCTTCCTGACGAGTCGCATCCATTCCTCGAACGCGTCGAGGTCGAAGATCGCTTGGGTCTGGATGAAGTCCGCGCCGGCCGTCACCTTGCCTCGGACGTTCGCGAAGGACTGCTCGAGATTCCCGCCGAGCGGGTTCGCCGCCGCACCGATGAGGAACTTCGGCGGGCGGTCGATCTTGTCCCCGCCGCGGAACGTCCCGACGTCGCGCATCGTGCGGAACATCGAGATCATCTCCTCCGTGTTCAGGTCGAAGACGCCCGCCGCGTCCTTCTCGTTCCCGACCTTCGGGTCGTCCCCCCGGAGGCAAAGGATCGCGCGCACGCCGAGCGCGGAGGCCCCGAGGACGTCCGCCTGGAGCGCGATTCGGTTCCGGTCCCGGAGGACCATCTGCATGATCGGCTCGACGCCCTCTTGCATCGCGAGGGCGGACGCCCCGAAGGACGACATCCTCACGAGGGCGCGCTGGCAGTCCGTGACGTTGCACGCGTCGACGACGCCACGGTACGAGGCCGCGAGGGTGCGAATCTCCGAGGGGTCCGACGAGGCGGGCGGCGCGATCTCCGTCGTGACGGCGAAGTGCCCGCTCTCGAGCACCCACTCCAGGCGGCTCCCGACGCGAAGCCGCCCCGTCCCCTCACCCATGCGCGAAGGGACGTCCGAGAGGTTATTTAGCGTTTCCCGCGGGACGCGCATCGCTTCGACTTGCGCGGAGCCGCTACCATCCGTAGTGCTCGCAGAGTTCGAGCGCGCGCAGCATGCGATAGAACTCCCGTGCGTGGAGGGCGAGGCGCGGCCGACGCAGCAACGCGGACGCCGCCATCCGCAGGTCCACGTCGCGCCAGCCGAGACCGTCGAGATCGTCGCCGACCTCGGACAGGAGGTCGTCCTTCCACGTGCGGATGCGCTCGATCATCCAGAACAGGAGGGGGTCGAGGAACGGCGATTCGCGGAGCGCCCGATCGTAACCCACCATGAGCGTCATGTCGTCCGCCTCGAGCGCACGCACGGCGAACTCACCCGCGATCCGGCCGCTGAAGAGGGCGGGATGGATCCCCGCGCCGTTCATCGCGTTCGTCACCCCGGCCGCGTCGCCGGCGACCGCGAAGCCGGGGAGCGCGTACGCGGACAGGTCGAAGCGATACGGGATCGTGCCGGCGATCGACCGCTCGCGCCGGCCGACATCGTACCCGCGGTCCCGGCAGAAGGCGCGGGCGGCTCGGTACGCGTCGATGTGGCCCCCCGCCCCGACGTTCACGGCGTCGCCCTTCGGGAAGATCCACGCGTAGCCACCGTCGTAGCGCTCGCCGACGTAGAGGAGGAACCGCTCCGGGTCCGGCACCTCGACGTCGTCGCGGCGGAAGCGGAACTCGTACGCGAGGATGACCTCCTGCCGCCGGACGAGGCCGAGGCTCCGTGCGAGGGCGCTGGACGGACCGTCCGCGGCGATCACGACGCGGGCGTCGAGCGGCGCGTCGTCCGTGCCGAGCCGCCAGCCGCTGTCGTGGCGTGCGATCCCCGTCACGCGCGTCGACGTCCGCAGGTCCGCGCCGGCGTCGACCGCACCGCGCACGAGCCAGCGGTCGAACGCCGGTCGGTCGATCGCGTACCCGGGAAGGCTCGTGATCGAGAACGACGTCGCGTTCGGCAGGACGCACCGGGCACCCGAGATCGTCTGGGCGACCCACTCGTCCTGCGGTCGGACGCCGTTCGACTCAAGGCCGAAGCGGCTCACGCCCTCCGCGCACTGGACCGGTTCGCCGACGACCCTCTTCTTGTCGACGACGAGCGTACGGTAGCCCGCGTCGGCGAGCTGCCGTGCGGCGAGTCCGCCCGCGGGCCCCGCGCCGACCACGATCGCGTCGTACACGGCGACGAGGGCACGCGCGGCGGCCTACATCTCCCTTGCGGCCGCGTTCGCCTCGAGCCGCCCGTGGACCGCCTGCCCGTGGGCCGTCGCGCGGTACACGTACGGCGGCACGCCGCGTCGTATCGCGGGACCGCGCTGCTTCGAGACGAGGCCGACGGCGGTGAGGACCCGAAGATCGTTCAGCGCCGTGTACTCCGACAGCGCGAGCTCCTCCGACACCTCCGTCGCGGTCGCGTCCGGGTGGTCCAAGAGGAACCGAAGCACCTCGACCTTGTCCGGGCCGAGGACCTCGGACGTGGGCCTGCGGTCCGGGCGCGGCTCGAACTGGAGACGCTCGTAGACGCGCTTGCCCTGCTCCGACGGGGTGACGGTGACGTTCAGCAGGGCGGTCTTCTCGATCTCGAGGAGGTGCTTCGCGACCGCGGAGGGCGCGATGCCCATCTGCGTCGCCAGATCCGCGATCTTCGAGTCGCGGTTCTTGTACACCTTGTTCTCCACGACGATCGCGAGGACCTCACGCTGACGTTCCGTAAGGGAACGAGACCAATCGTTCGAGTGCATCCGCGCGGGGGTGACAAACGTCAGACATCTTAAGCGTTTTCCTCCTTGACAAAGTGTCAGACAAACCTCGGAAAGGACCTGTCCGCGTGGCCGCCAGGAGGCGTTCCGACCGGACGCGCGGGCTCGCTCAAAGCCTTAAGGGCGCCGCGACGTTACCGCCGCGGGGGCCGCAGGCGTGGGCGAGGTGATCGACGGCCGGGCGATCGCCGACGCCGTGCGCGCGGAGCTGCGCCCGAGGCTCGACCGGCTGCGTGCGCGCGGTGTCGTCCCGGGCCTGGCGGCGGTCCTCGTCGGCGAGAACCCCGCCTCGCGCGTCTACGTGCGGATGAAGGGGAAGGCGTGCGAGGAGATGGGCATATCCCACTGGACGGTCGAACTGCCCGACGACGTCCCGGAGACGAAGCTCCTCGAGGAGGTGCGCCGGCGGAACGAAGACTCCGCGGTGCACGGGATCCTCGTGCAGCAGCCGCTCCCCAAGCAGATCCGGACGCTCGAGGCGGTGAGCTCGGTCGACCCGAGGAAGGACGTCGACTGCTTCCATCCGGAGAACGTCGGCCTCGTGCTGATCGGCACGCCACGCTTCGCCCCCGCGACGCCCGCGGGCGTCGTCGAGCTGCTCGTCCGGAGCGGGAACGATCCCGACGGGAAGGACGTCGTCATCGTCGGCCGGAGCAACATCGTGGGGAAACCGCTCGCCGCCCTGCTCGTCCAGAAGGCGCGCCGCGCGAACGCGACGGTCACGCTCGCGCACAGCGGGACGAGGGACCTCGCGGCCCACACGCGGCGTGCGGACATCGTCGTCGCCGCGGTCGGCGCGCCGAACACGATCACGGCGGACATGGTCCGGGAGGGGGCCGTCGTCATCGACGTCGGGATCACCCGCGTACCGGACCCGGGCGTGAAGGGCGGCTACCGCACGGTGGGCGACGTGGACTTCGACGCCGTCCGTCGCAAGGCGAAGGCGGTCACCCCCGTGCCCGGCGGCGTGGGCCCGATGACGATCGCGATGCTCCTGTCGAACACGGTCGCCGCGGCGGAGCGGTTGGCGGTCTGACGTCGCCCGTGCCGGCGTGCGGACGACCGGCGACGCGCGTCGCCGAGAAATCCTTTAACGGGCTCTGCGCATGCCGCGCTTCGTGCGGATCCTCGTCGTCGGGGGCGGGGCGCGGGAACATTGCATCGTCGAGGCCCTCCACCGGTCCGGCACGGAGATCCTCGCAGCGATGGGGAATGAGAACCCCGGGATCCGTCGTGCGTCGAAGGATGTCCTGATCGGCGACGTGAACGCGGTCGATCGGATCGTCGCGTGGGCGAAGGGCCACGGCGTGGATCTCGCGGTGATCGGCCCGGAGGCCCCTCTCGCCGTCGGAATCGTCGACGCACTCGGTGTCGCGGGCATCCCGGCCGTGGGGCCCGAACGCGCGGCCGCGCGACTCGAGACGGACAAGGAGTTCGCCCGGAACCTCATGCGCGAGCATGGCATCCCCGGTCTACCCTCGTTCTGGGCCTTCGACTCGTTCGGCGCGTTCGAGGAATGGGTGAACGACACGGACATGGAGTTCGTGATCAAACCTCTCGGCCTCACGGGAGGCAAGGGCGTAAAGGTGTGGGGCGACCACTTCGCGACGAAGGGCGAGGCCCTCGCGTACGGGAAGGAGGTTCTCGACAAGCGGATCGGAGGGGCCGCGCGGTTCCTCGTCGAGGAGAGGCTCGTCGGCGAAGAGTTCTCCCTTCAGGCTCTGTGCGATGGCTCGCGGCTCGTGCCGTGCCCCCTTGCGCAGGACCACAAGCGCGCGTACGAGGGCGACAAGGGTCCGAACACGGGCGGCATGGGGTCGTACGGCGACGCGGACCACCGCCTGCCGTTCGTGACGGCTCAAGACTACGAACAGGCGATGGCCACGATGCGGCGCACGGTCGAGGCGATGGCCGCCCAAGGCACGCCGTTCCGTGGCATCCTGTACGGCGGGTTCATGGCGACGCAGGACGGCGCGAAGCTGCTCGAGTACAACGTGCGCTTCGCGGACCCGGAGTGCATGAACGTCCTCCCGATCCTCGAGGACGACTTCACGGACCTGTGCGTGCGCCTCGCGGAGGGCCGGCTTCCACCGTCCGCTTCGTTCGCGCGTCTCGCCACCGTGTGCAAGTACGTCGTTCCGACAGGCTATGGCTCCCATCCGCGCGCGGGCGAGCTCCTGAAGGTCGACGAGGAGAGCATCCGTCGGACGGGGGCGAAGCTGTACTTTGCGGCGGTCGATCGCAAGGGGGACCACCTCACGACGACGACGTCCCGATCCCTCGCCGTCGTGGGTCTCGCGGACGATCTGGCCTCCGCGGAGTCGACTTCGGAGGAGGCCCTCGCGTTCGTCTCGGGGACGTTCTACGCGCGGAGGGACATCGGGAAGCCCGACGTCGTCGCTCGGAAGGTCGAGCGGATGCGGCGGATCCGCGAACGCCGCTGACGCGCCGCCCGAGGTGCGAAGCCTCAAATAACGGAAGGAGGCATCCTCGCGGCCGTGAAGAACCTCGACGAGGTCATCGGGGACATCGAGGCGCGTCTCGACGACAAGGACGAGGTGCGCGAGCTCGCGATCAAATCGTCCCGGACGATCGCCCGGCTCTCCGGCGCGGCGATTCAGGGCATGCACCGCGGCGAGGACGTCGACGAGAGCCTGCGCGAGACGCGCGAGGAGGTCATGAAGCTCCGGAGCCTGCTCGACGGCCACCCCGACCTGTCCCGGGCAGGCTTCGTCGAGAACGCGATGCAGGAGGCGTGCGAGTCGTTCCTGGTCCACGCGATCCTCGAGGCGGACCGCCTCCCGGCGCCGAAGGAAGTCGGGGTGACGGACACGGCGTACCTCCTCGGCCTGGGGGACGTCGTCGGCGAGCTGCGCCGTTTCGCCCTCGAGCACCTCCGGCGGGGAGACATCGTCCGGGCGTCCGCCTTCCTCGAGAAGATGGAGCGGATCCTCGACGCCCTCATGCGCTTCGACTACCCGACGGCCCTCGTCGCCCTGAAGCGGAAGCAGGACATCGCCCGCAGCCTGATCGAGAAGACGCGCGGCGAGGTCGCCGTCGCGGCGGGCAACCAGGCCCTCGCGGAGAAGCTCGACGCCGTGCGCGGGAAGCTGTGACCCCTTGCCGGAGGGCGGCCGCCTGGCTATCTTCCGAGATAACCGCGCGCCAACGCGGAAATAGGCTCGACGCCCCTGTCATCGCGAAAGCGGCGCGGCCTCCCGATGGACCAGGCTCCCGTGAAGTTCAAGGTGTGCCTCGTCGGCACGACGGAGGTCGGCAAGTCGTCCCTCCTCCAGCGCTTCGCGTACGACGAGTTCTCGGAGCGGTACCTGTCGACCCTCGGCACGAAGGTCGCGAAGAAGCCCCTCATCCTCGAGTCGTCGGAAGGACCCGTCGAGATCACCCTCATCATCTACGACATCATGGGGCAGCGGAGCCTGCGGGACAGCCTCAAGGAGGCCTACTTCCACGGGGCCCAGGGGATCCTCGCCGTGTGCGACCTCACGCGGCCGACGACGCTCGACGAGCTGCACGAGTGGGTTCGGATCGCGAAGGAGCAGGCGGGCGAGGTGCCCGTCGTGTTCATCGGGAACAAGGTCGACCTGCGGGACCGCGTCGCGATCGACGAGGCGCGGCTCCGCGACGAGGCGGCGCGCGAGCGGTCGCCGCACTTCCTGACATCCGCGAAGACGGCGGAGAACGTCGAGGCCGCGTTCCGCGCCCTCGCGGGGGCCATCGCGGCCCGCACGGGCCTCGTCCTCGCCTGACGCCCGGGCACGTTATCAGCCCCGATTACCACGTCGGAATCCCTTTAAAAAGCGACGCGGCTCGTTCGGGGAATCTCCGCCCAGCGGAGGCTCGGCGATGTTGGCACCACCGGAGACCGAACGGACGAAGCCGGCGACCGCACAGAAAGTCCCCAGCGGAATCCCGGGTCTCGACGACCTCACGGAGGGCGGCTTCTGGCCCAAGACGACGATCGTCATCCTCGGCTCGAGCGGGACGGGGAAGTCGACGTTCGCGGTCCAGTTCCTGATGGAGGGGATCGAGCAGGGGGAGCAGGCCTTGTACGTGAGCCTGGAGGAGCCGCCGGAACAGATCATGCGGGAGGCGGACCTCATGGGCTTCGACATGCGCAAGCACTACGAGAAGTCCCTGTTCTTCATCCATCTCAAGGGGAAGAACTTCAAGAAGATGATCGAGGAGCAGCTCCCGCAGCTCGTGAAGGCGCGCGCGGACTACAACATCCCGACCCGCGTCGTGATCGATCCGATGACGCCGGTGATCTGGGCGTCCCAGGACAAGCTGGAGCAGCGCGAGCTGATCGGCAAGCTGTTCTACGCGCTCAAGGAACTCGGCGTCGTCCTGTGTACGGTCGAGGAGCACAGCCGGCCCGGCGAGACGATCGGCGAGGACATCCTCCTGCCGATCTACCTGTCCGACGGCGCGATCCACCTCGAGTACTACCCGATCGGCGGGGCGTTCAACCGCACGGTCAAGATCCTCAAGATGCGAGGCATCCACCACGGGGAGGGCGTCTACCCGTACCTGTTCGCCCGGGGCGTCGGGATCGTCGTGCGTGCGAGCGCCGTCGAGGTGCCGGAGGAGAGCGGCCGTTCGCATGCGAAGACGTTCGACGAGGCGATCAAGACCGCCGAGGCCCTCAAGGCGCCCGCTCGCGTCCTCGAGAGGTTGCGCCGGATGCAGGCGCACTGGGACTACGACTACTCCCCCGAGGAGGCCCTCGAGGTCATCTTCAGCTCGTACGGGTTGAAGCGGGGCGGCTAGATGCCCTACGCGGGCCGGGTCGACAAGACGATGGGGGCCGTGACGGTCGGCCACCTGAAGCATCTCCTCGACACGGAGCTCCGGCGGTCGCGCGAAGAGAACGGGCTCGACATCGGCCTGTTCCTCGGGGTCGACGGACGGATCTTCGCCTCGTCGATCCCGCACGCCCTCGACCCACGCCAGTACCGGCTTCTGAACCTGTTGAAAGGGAACCTGGGCCACATCTGCAGCCAGCTGAGCGGGCAGAACATGATGATGTCCGTGCAGCAGTTCGAGGCCGGGACCGTCGTCATCTCGGGGGTCGGCGAGCGCGCGTTCCTCGTCTTCCTGACCTCGAAGGCCGTCGAGATCACGAAGATGCAGGGGGTCCTCAGCAACGTCGTGAAGGCGTCGATCGTCGTGCGGCACCTGTTCGAGTCGAAGCCCATCACCGCGGAGGTCCTCGCGCGCTACGACGAGGCCGTCGCCGCGGAGCTCAAGAAGCTCACCCGCATCCTGTTCGTCGAGAAGTTCGAGGAGACGAAGGAGTTCCGGAAGAACAAGGAGATCGAGGCGTTCCTCCGCGGCCGGCTCGCCTCCCTCGTCGGCCCGGGCCAGATCGAGGAGATCGTCACGATGGGTTTCAACGAGATCGGCACGTCGACGGCGTACATGACCCAGAGCCACTGGGACCGCTTCGTGGCGTTCGTCGTCGAGCGGCTGCGGGAGCTGAGGGGCGACACGATCGCGGACCGCGCGGACGTGGAGTGGCGCGTCCACCTGCGGAAGATCCTCACGTCGTTCGTCTGAGGACCGGAGGCCGAACCCCGTGCTCGACGTCGCGCTCGCGTCCCTCATTGAGGACATGATCGACAAGGCCGGCGCCGAGGGGGTCGTCGAGTTCTGGCAGCGGGTCGGGGACAACCTCGCGAGCCGGATGGGCAAGGAGGCGTACCTGGGCTGGACTTCCTTCAACGTCGCGGTGCGCGAGGGCCGGACGGCGTTCAGCATCGAGGGGGAGGTGACGCCCCTCACGGACATGGCGATCACGGACGTCGACGGGGACATCGTCGGGTACCTCTACGCGATGCGGCAGTGCTGCTACATCCCGACGATCGTGCGCACGCGGTACAGCGTCGGGCAGATGAGCCCCGCGGACACGACCGTCGCGGAGGAGTACAACACGACGACCCACGACATCGCGGTGTGCAACTTCTGCGTCTTCCACGACCGGTTCCGCGAGGAGATCGCGAAGAACGTGACCGTGTCGGGCAATCCGCTCCAATGCCACCTCCTCGCGACGAAGGGCTGGCGCGGGGACACGAAGATCTCGTCGAACAACCTCGCCAAGATCAACATCGACGAGGGCCACGTGCGCGCGCTCCTGCGGAACTACGAGTGCGTCTACGCTCTTGTCATGCGCGGGGCCCACCTGAAGGGGGAGCCGTGATGGCGGACGGGCGGATGCCGGACTGCAACCCGTTCGTCGAGGTCGCGACGCACCTATTCCTCGAGGACCTCGCCGCGAAGGTCGGCGTGGCGGGGCTGAACAACTACCTCGTCGGTCTCGCGAAGCACCTCGCCGTCAGCATGCCCGAGGAGGAGTACGCCGACTGGCCGGAGTTCCTCACGGCGCTCCGTCAAGGCGAGTCGATCCTTGCGACGTTCGAGGAGGTCCGGCCCGTCACGGACCGGTGCATGGCGACGCCGCGTTCGCCGTTCGAGCGCGGCTGGCGGGAGTACGCGAAACGCGTCGGCGCGTTCTCGCGCGTGCACCGCGAGACCGCGGAGTTCCACAACGCGAAGGTGCGCCGCACCGCGGTCACGTCCCTCCACAAAGTGCTCCACACGTTCCGCGACGCCGCGGCCGCGAGGATCCGCGTCGGCGGCAAGGCGGTGCGCACGGAGCCTCTCGCGACGGTCTGGGTCGACGGGGAGCGGAGCCTCCCCCCGCCGGACCAGCTCGCGCCCCTCCTCAAACGCGCGGGGATCTCGAAGACGAAACTCGGGATGCTCCTCCGCACCCAGGCGGACGTCTGGATCCTCGAGCCTGCGTAATCAGCGGTTCCTTCGGCGGAGCCCCGCGATGACCAGGAACGCGGCGAAGAACACGCCGATCCCGATGAGGACGTTCCAGCCCGCGCTCAGGGACCCCGTCTCGCGGATGAACAGGTCCGACAGGAC
>JBQTHW010000055.1:0-1884 GCA_052389495.1 Methanobacteriota archaeon
TCGTCGTCGTGCACGCGGGCGGAGCCCAGGAGGAAGAACCCACGAACGAGGCCCTGATCTGGTCCCACCGCTGGGTCGTCGTCGACGGGGACCGAGCCCTCCCGGGGTCCCAGGCTCTCGTCGCAGACGGCGTTCAGGTCTACGGCTACATCATGGTCGGCGAGGCCTCGCCTCTCGGCGTCGTGACGCATGAGTTCGCGCACGACCTCGGGTTGCCGGACCTGTACGACACGGACGACTCCTCGGAGGGCGGCGTCGGGCTGTGGGACCTCATGGCGCAGGGCGCCTACAACGGCCTTCCCCGCGGTTCCTCGCCCGCGCACCCGAGCGCCTCGGCCCGCGCGTCCCTCGGATGGACGGCGCCGACGGACGTGACGTCCGCCCTCGTCAGCATGTCGATTCCCGCCGTCGAGTCGACGGGCCGCGTGTACCGGCTCACGATTGCCGGCACCGCCGGGCGCGAGTACTTCCTCGTCGAGAACCGCCAGCGGATCGGGTTCGACGCCGGCCTGCCCGGGACCGGCCTTCTGATCTGGCACGTCGACGAGACACGCGGCTCGAACGACAACGACGCGCGCCGGCACGTCGACCTCGAGGAGGCGGACGAGGCCTCGACGGGCGATCGGCCCGCGGACCCCGAGGACGCGTGGCGTTCCTCCGCCGCGGGCTTCGGGCCCGAGACGACGCCGTCAAGCCGCTCGTACGGAGGCGCGGACACGGGCTGGCGCGTCCGGGACGTCTCCGCGAGCGGAGACCCGATGACCGCGACGATCGCCCGCGACGTCACGCGGGACGTCGCGATCACGGAGGTCCGCCTGCCCCTCCACGTCGCCGAGACGCAGGACGTCGCCACGACGGTCGTCGTGAGGAACGACGGCGCGGTGCCCGAGAACGTCGAGGTGACCGTGCAGGTGTACCGGGACCGCGTCGAGCCGGCCGCCCGCATCGCCCGGGCGAACACGACGATGCGCGGCCTCCCCGCGCAGACGTCCGCTATGTTCAACACAACGTTCCGCACGTCCGCGATCGGCCGCTACCTCGTCCTCGCGTCTGCGCCGCTCGCGGGCGACGAGATCCCGACGAACAACGAACGGATCGCGCATGCGCTCGCGAACGTGTTCTTCTTCCAGGACGACATCGAATCGGGGAACGGGAGCTGGACCCGCGACGGCACGCCGGACGACCCCCACCGCTGGCGCGTCGTGGAGGACGCCGACGAGGACGGGGCGTCCCACAGCCCGACCCGGTCGTGGCGCTTCGGTCACGTGCCGACGCTCCTGCCGAACCCGTTCCCGCCCGAGTGGCACACCCTGACCTCCGCCGATATGCCGGTGCCGGCCGGTGCCGTCCACCTGCTGTTCTACCACCGCTACGACCTGTGGGGCCGGACCGTCGACACGGTCCCGATCAACGTGACGGAGACGGACCGCGCGCGCGTCGAGGTGAGCCTGGACGGAGGTCCGTGGTCCCTCGGGGCGGAGTTCACCGGAAGGGACCTCGCCTGGCACGCGGTCTCCCTCGCCCTGCGGTCGAACGGCTCCGCCGCCGGGACCGTCCGCGTGCGGTTCAACGCGAGCGCGGGCGTCCTGCCCGACCGCGGAGGCTGGTGGGTCGACGACGTGATGCTGGCGGCCCGGGGCCTCGGCCGGGCCGTCGTCCTCCTCGCGCCCGCGGAGCCCCTCCCGGGCAGCCCCCGCGCGACGGTCCGCGCGGACCTGAAGGTCGCGAACGTCGGCGAGTTCGAGGACCTGTTCCTCCTGAGCGGGACCCCGCCCGGCCCCGGGTGGACAGTCGACGTCGTGACGGACGGGTCGCAGGTCCCGCTTTCGACGTATTCCGTGCTGCTCGCCCCGGACCACGACGCCGCGGCGCGCGTCGCCATCG
>JBQTHW010000056.1:0-4731 GCA_052389495.1 Methanobacteriota archaeon
CGGGTCGCGCGGATCCAGGAGGCGTACCGCCGCGCCACGCAGGTTCCGCTCGAGACGATGCGCCTGGGCGTGGAGGCCCTCGCGCTCGCCGAGGCGGCGGCGGAGAAGGGGAACCGATCCGCGACGACGGACGCGGGGGTCGCGATCCTCCTGGCCGAGGCGTCGATCCGCGCCGCCTCGTTGAACTGCCGCGTGAATCTCGCGTCGATCCGAGACGCGGCGTTCCGGGACGCCGCGGAGTCCGAGATGCGGGCCCTGCTCGAGCGGGCCGAGTCGCTCGGTCACCGCGCCATGGCCCTCGTCGAAGGCAGGCTCTGATCCGCGGGGACGGCCTGTCCCTCGAGGAACGGCGTGTCGAGCTCCGGCTCCACGAGATGGCACGCCACGGAGACGCTGCCGCGGATGTGGCGGAGCGGGGGTTCCGAGGGCGTGTGGAGCCCGACGCGCACGATCCCGCCGTTCGGCTCGACGCGCCGAATCGACGCCAGCGCGGGCCGGGTCCGGCCGTGGGCCTCGATCCGCGCCCGCAGGTACCGCTCCGCCGCCGCGCCATCCGTCGTGACGACCTCGAGGTCGAACGGCCCGGGTGTCCGGATCTCGCCGAACGACCGCGCCTCGGGGTGGGTCGACGCGTCCTGGGAGAACAGGTCCGCGAGCGCCTGCTTCACCTCCTCCGAGTTCCAGCCGCAGATCCCGACGGCCAAGGGGCAACGCGGGTGGAACCGGCAGCCCGTCGGGATGTCGACGGGGTTCGGCCGCTCCCCGCGAAGGATGATCTTGTCCCGGTGGACCTCCGGGTTCGGGGACGGTACGACGGAGATGAGGGCTTTCGTGTACGGATGCCGCGGGTTCCGGATCACCTCGGGCCCGTCCCCCGTCTCGACGACCTTGCCAAGGTACATGACCGCGACGCGGTCGGCGATGATCCAGGCGAGACTGAGATCGTGCGTGATGAACAGGTACGTCAGGTTGCGCCGCTTCTTGAGGTCCAGGAGGAGCGCGAGGATCTCCGTCCGCACGGACGCGTCGAGCATGCTTACGGGCTCGTCGGCGACGATGAAGTCCGGGTCGACGACGAGGGCCGTCGCGATCCCGACGCGCTGCCGCTGCCCGCCGGACAGCTCGTGCGGGTACCGGAACATGAATTCGTCCGCCGGCTTCAGCCCGACGTCTTCGAGGGCCTTGCGGACGACGACCTCCGCCTCCGGCGCGGTCTCGACGATCTTGTTCGCGAGGAGCGGCTCCGCGACGATGTCGAAGATCGACATCTTCGGGTTCAGGGACTCGTACGGGTCCTGGTAGATGATCTGCATCCGCTTCCGGAGCTCGCGGACGCGCTCCGGCCTCCACCCCGTGATGTCGTACTGCTCGAGGAGTTCCGAGCGGAGGTGCAGGAGCTCCCAGCGCTCGAGCCGCGATCCGCCGCCCGCGCGCACCTCGCGCATCCGCGCCTCGATCCAACGCATCTGCCGCGCCAGGTCGGCGCCCCGTGCCGCCTCATCCCGGTGGATCGCGTCAAGCGCCTTGCGCAATTGGTCGAGCTCCGCCCGCGTCCGCGCCTGCTCCCGCCCGACGAGGGCGTGCTCCTCCTCCTGCGCCGTCCGCTCGAGGCTTTCGATGCGGGCCGCCGCGGCGGGGTCGTTCGGGTCCGCGTGGCGCTCGAGACGCTTCAACCTCGCCTCCGCGCGCCGGGTCTTGCGCACCTGCCGGCGGACACCGTGGCCGGCGGCCTCGGCGCGCCGCAGGCGGTACTGGGCCTCGCGGAGCATCGTCGTCAGGGTCTCCACCCGCTTCGCCCGGCGGATCGTGAACCAGGAGCCCTGCGCCCGGAGGACCTCGATCTCCCGGTGCGCGCGGGAGACGGAGCGCAGGATGAGCCGGTCGCGGCCCGTCTCGAGGTCCGAGAGACGTTGTTCGAGCAGGCGGACGTGCTTCTCGAGACGCTCCCGCTGCAGACGCGCGGTCACGCGCTCCCACGGCGTCAGGAGCTCGAGCGTCGTCTCCTTGAGGCGCTGGAGCTGGCCCCAAGCGGGGAGGAGGGCGTCCCGCTCCGCGTCCGTTTCCGGTGGCAACGCGGTCCCGAGCTCCGCGAGCCTCCGGTCGATCGCCCGGAGGATCTCCCAGTCCTTGTCCGGCACGTCGAAGAGGATGTTCCCGCCCGTGACGTCGTTCAGCCGAAGGATCGCCTTGCCGGACGTCGTCTTGCCACAGCCGCTCTCGCCGACGAGGCAGTACACCTCGCCCCGGCCGACCTCGAAGGAAACACCGTCCACGGCCCGCACGTTCCGTCGCTCCTTCGTGACGAGCCCCGCGATGAGGCCCGTGCGGACGGGGAACCAGACGACGAGGTCCCGCACGGACAGGAGGCGCTCCACCGCGGGTCACCTCGCCGCTCGGAGGAAGCACGCGGCGGTCCGGTCCGGGCCGACAGCGTAGTCCTCGGGGTGGGCGCGCATGCAGTCCGCGAACGCGTACGGGCATCGCGGGTGGAACCGACACCCGGGCGGCGGGTCGAGGAGGTTCGGCGGCTGGCCGGGGATCCACGGCGGGAGGTCCCTCGGCCCGTAGATGTCCGGGAACGAGTGGACGAGGCCCTGCGTGTACGGGTGCTGCGGGTCGCGGAACACGTCCGCGGAGGGGCCGAACTCCGCGAGCCGGCCGCCGTACATGATCGCCACCTTGTCGCACGTCTCCGCGATCACGGAGAGGTCGTGGGAGATGAGGATCATCGAGAGGTCGAGCCTCGCCCGGAGCTCCTTCAGGAGCTCGAGGATCTGCGCCTGGATCATGACGTCCAGGGCGGTCACGGGCTCGTCCGCGATGATGATCTTCGGATTGCACGCGAGGGCCATCGCAATCATCACGCGCTGCCGCATGCCGCCGGAGAACTCGTGCGGATAGTCGTTCTTCCGCGCCGGGTTGATCCCCACGAGTTCGAGGAGCTCGTCGACGCGCGGGCCGGCCTCATCCATCGACACCTGGTCGTGCTGGGCGATCGCCTCCGCGATCTGCCAGCTGATTCGCCTCACGGGGTTCAGCGCGTTCATCGCGCCCTGGAACACGATCGAGATGTGCTTCCAGCGGATCCGGCGGATCTCGGACTCCTTGACCTTCGCGAGGTCGTTCCCGTCGTAGCGGATCGAGCCGTCGACGATGCGGCCGTTCTTCGGGAGGAGCCGGATGATCGAGAGGGCCGTCGTCGTCTTGCCGCAGCCGCTTTCGCCGGCGAGTCCGAGGGACTCGCCCCGCTCGAGCTTCAGGGACACGTCGTCCACGGCCCGGACGATTCCGGATCGGGTGTCGAAGAACGTCTTTAGGTGATCGATCTCGAGGAGGGCCGTCCCCTCACCTCTCGCGCAGCTTGGGGTTCAGGATCTCGTCGAGGGCGTACCCGAGCAGGGAGAACCCCAGGATCACGAAGACGAGCGCGAGACCGGGCATGACGATCCAGGCCCAGTGGCCGTTCAGGATCGCGCCGCTCACGTCCGCCTCCTGGAGGATGACGCCCCAGCTCAGGTTGTTCTTGTTCACGCGGCCGAGGTACGCGAGGCTGCTCTCCGACAGGATGGCGACCGCCACGGTGAGGATCGTGTTCGCGAACACGAGCGGGAAGACGTTCGGGAAGATGTGCCGCCAGATGATCGAGGCGCTGCTCGCGCCGGCGGCCCGGGCCCGCTCGACGAAGACGCGCTCCTTGACGGACAGGACCTGGGCGCGCACGACCCGGGCCGTGAAGCTCCAGCTCGTCAGGCCGATCGACAGGATGATCACTTCGAGGGTGAGCTCTCCGAGGATCGCCGCGACGACGATCAGCAGGACGAGCCATGGCAGGGACAAAAGGATATCGTTGATCCGCATGAGCGTCTCGTCGCGCCACCCGCCCCAGTAGCCCGACGCGAGTCCGATGAGGGTCCCGAGGACCCCCGCGATTACGCTCGACACGAACCCTACCATCAGGGAGATCCGGGAGCCCCAGATGACGCGAGTGAGGATGTCCCGCTCGAGCTGGTCCGTCCCGAAGGGGTGCTCCCATGACGGCGGCTGGAGCTTCCCGTCGCCGGTGTTCGCATCCCAGTAGGGGAGTGGCAGGAGGGGCGCGATGAGGGCGAGGGTCACGAAAAACGCGAGGATCGCGACGCCGATCCCGCCCATCCGGTGCCGGACGACGGCGACCGCGACGTCCTTGAACCGGCGCGAGGCGAGGAGGAACTTCTCGCGGCGCACCTCCGTCACGCCGAACCGCCGCCGGAGCCAGTAGCCGACCGAGTAGCTATCCACCGCCATGGGCTCCCCTCAGGTCACCTTGATCCTGGGGTCGATCTTCAGGAGCACGAGGTCCGCGAGGAAGTTCGCCACCACGACCGCGAAGCCCCCGAGCAGAACGACGAATTGGATCACGGGGAAGTCGAGCTGCGTGATCGCGGTGATCGTGACCCAGCCGATCCCCTCGTACGAGAAGACGTACTCGACCTGGTACGCCCCGCCGAAGATGAACGCCATGTCGAGGGCGATCAAGGTCACCATCGGAGGCAGGCCGTTCGGCAGGACGTGACGGCGGAGGATCATGCGCTCCGCGATGCCCTTCGCTCGCGCCGTGACGACGTAATCCTCCGTCATCACGTCGACGAGGGAGTTGCGCATGACGAGCGACACGCCGTCGACGGTCCCAAGGGCGAGCGTCGTCGCGGGCAGTATCAGGTTGTTGAGCGCGCTCAGCACGTGACTCAGGTT
>JBQTHW010000057.1:0-3480 GCA_052389495.1 Methanobacteriota archaeon
GGCGACGAGGGCCGCGACGTCGTCGTACTGGCACACCTGGAGGTTGTTCCCCGAATCTTGGGCGCAGGCGATGTCCCCCACGGCGGCGATCGTGAACGAGCGTGAGGGCGGCGCAGCCCGGACCGCCGCGGATCCAAGCACGGAGGCGGCGACCACGACGGCGGTCCACGAGACGACGAGGACTTTCTTGAGAGACGACACGAAGGCGACCTCCTCCCGAGACGGTGGGAACGCCGTATCGTGATATAACGTTGGTGAGTACTTTCGCGTCCCTCCCCCCGGAGCAGTCTTGACCCTCCGCAGCATACCTCTACTTAGAGGTACGAAGCGTGGAGATCGGATGCGGCGCACGGGTCCGGTCCTTCGAGGGCCGCCGGTACTTCTACTTGTGGCACTACGAGCGCGTCGGCGGTCGATCGACGCGGCGCGAGGACTACGTGGGCCGCGTGGACTCCGAGGCCGCCCGCCGGGGCCTCCTGCGGCGGATGGCGGCCTACCACCGGCGGGCCGAGGCCGAATTCGCACGGCGGAGGGAGCGGCTCGAGCGGCTCGTCGCGGCGGCGCATACCTACACTTAGAGGTACGTGGTCCGTCGAGGGGTCCTGCCTTCCGAGGCCTCACTCGACGTCCCTCAACGCCTCCGCCGACCGCGCCTGGAGCCCTTCCCCCGACGCCGCGAGGTAAATCCCGACGAGGGCGAGCGCGCCGCCCGCCGCGACGGCGGGGCTCGGGGTCTGCGCGAGAAGCGCCCACGCGAGGAGGCTCGACCCGATCGGCTCGCCGACGAGGCTCAGGCTCACGACGGGCGCCGTGACGTACCGCAGGGCCCAGTTGTACAGCGTGTGCCCGCCGATCTGCGGGACGAGGGCCATCGCGAGGAACAGGGCGAGCTCGCGCGGGAGGTTTCCGGCGGGCGCGAGGTCCCCCCCTGCTCCGATCGCAAACACCAAGAGGAACGCGGCCGCGCACGCGTACACGACGAGCGCGTACCCGAGGAGCGGGACGCGCTGCCGGATCGCCCGCCCGAGGAGGAAGTACAGTCCCGCCATGACGCCTCCCATGAACGCGAGGAGGTCCCCCTCGAGGGACGCCCCGGAGGCGCTCGAGTCCGCAAGGGCAATCGCGACAACGCCGACGATGCCGAGGAGGATCCCCGCGGAGGCGCGCGCCGTGAGGCGCTCCCGCAGAACGAAGTGTGACATCAGTCCCACGAGCAGCGGGTGGGACGTGACGAGGATCGTCGAGCTCGCGACACTCGTCAGGCGAAGCGACGTGATCCAGAAGCCGAAGTGGGCCGCGAGGACGAGCCCCACGAGCGCCATGAGCAGCGCGTCGCGCCGGGCGATGCCCCGGAGCGGCCTCGCAGGATGGAGGACGGCGATCGGCGCGAGGATCGCGCTCGCGATCGCGAGGCGGTACAGGGCGATCGTGACGGGCGCCGACGCGGAGCCGAGGATCAGGACGGAGGACGAGGACACGGAGGCGACGGCGAGGCCCACCGCCAGGTACGGCCGCCGGCTCACGATCGGGGGCACCGCACGGCGGCCTATGTAACGCCTGCGTCGGCGCGCGGCACTACATCCCGGGCGGCGGCCCCTGCGGGGGTTGCTCGGGCGGCGTTGGAGGCGGGCGCGGCGGGTAGCCCCCCCGGCCCATCATGGCGGCCCGTCGACGCCGGATCGTCACGACGGCGCCGAGGACGAACAGCGCGCCGATCACGCCCCCGACGATCAGGAGGATGAGCCCGGAGCCGGACTGGTAGCGATACGAGACGAGCTCCTGGTTCGAGACGCGATTCCCGCTCGAATCGTAGGATTCTTCCCGGACAGAATTCCCGGCGCCGTCCGAGTAGTGGCTTTCCTCCCTTGGATCCGTGCTGCCTGCCGTGGAGGGCGTCCGGATCACGGCGACCCGGAACGTGCCTGCAGGGACCGACGTATCCTGCTCCGCCGTCACGAGGGCGCTGTATGTGAGCGGGATCGGCGGGAACGCGATGTCCACGAGGCGGATCGTCGTATTCAGGGACCACTGGGCGTTAACGGTCAGGGGGAAGGCCGCCTGAACCCACGGGGGGTCGAACGTGACCTGGACCTCTCCGAAGATCGTCGAGAAATTGGCCTTCGCGATCCCCAGGTTCGCGTCCTGGATCCATGCGTGCGTCACGGTCGCGTTCCCGGTCCCGTCCGTCGTTGTGGTCGAGACATGCCACACGCCGTAGCTGCCCGAGGAGAGAGTCAGGGTCGTGCGCTCGCGGACCTCGACCCGGACCGTAGACGCCTCCCCGCCCGCGGTACGCGTGTACGTCCAGAAGTCGCCCTGGGTCCACGTTGGACGGCCCTGGGCCGCTGCGGCGCGCGGCGCGACGGCGGTGACGGAGGCCACCGCGAGCAGGAGGACGAGCACGACGACGCCGGCTCGGTGCGGCAGTCCCATCGCGACCACCCGCGCGCGCATGCGGTTCACCGGATAAGAGCCTGCCGACACGATTTTCGAACGCAGGGCTTTAGTCTCCCGCCGGATACGAGGAGGCGGTGGTCCCTTGGAGTTGACCTCGGTCCGGAAGATCGCGGTGATCGGCGCGGGGACGATGGGGGCCGGCATCGCGCAGGCGTGCGCCGCGGCGGGCTTCGAGGTCTCGATGCGGGACATCGAGCAGCGCTTCGTCGACGGCGGCTTCCGTCGGATCCGCGAGCCACTGCAGAAGCGCGTCGAGAAGGGCAAGATGACCCAGGCGCAGGTCGATGCGATCCTCGCGAAGGTCCACGGGACCGTCGACCTGGCGCCCGCCGTGGCCGGTGCGCAGGTCGTCATCGAGGCGATCCTAGAGAAGATGGACCTCAAGCGTGCGCTGTTCGCGGAGCTCGACCGGCTCTGCCCGCCCGACGTCGTCTTCGCGTCGAACACGTCGTCCCTCAGCATCACGGAGATGGCGAACGCGACGACGCGCGCGGACCGCGTCGTGGGCATGCACTTTTTCAATCCGGCGCCCGTGATGACGCTCGTCGAGGTCATCCGCGGCTCCGAGACGAGCGACGCGACGACAGGGCTCATCAAGGACCTTGCGGCCCGGCTCGGCAAGGAGGCCGTCGAGGTCCGGGAGTCCCCGGGGTTCGTCGTGAACCGCCTCCTCGTGCCGATGATGAACGAGGCGTTCAATCTCCTCCTTGAAGGCGTCGCGTCGCCGCAGGACATCGACAAGGCGATGAGGCTCGGCACGAACATGCCCATGGGTCCGTTCGAGCTCGCGGATTACACGGGCCTGGACATCGGCCTCGACGTGATGGAGGTCCTCTACCGGGAGACGGGCGATCCGAAGTTCCGGCCGTCCCCTCTCCTGCGGAAATACGTGCGCGCGGGCCGCCTCGGGCGGAAGTCGGGCCGCGGCGTGTACGACTACACGCAGGGGAAGTGATGGGCTCCGTCCGCGTCGAGGTCGGAGATCGGCTCGCCCTCGTCACCGTTGACCGGCCGCCGGTGAAC
>JBQTHW010000058.1:0-28859 GCA_052389495.1 Methanobacteriota archaeon
CCGCCGGGTCCGCGGACTCGAGGCCGAAGGAGAGGCTGTTCCCCGGTGTCGCGTACCGCACGAGGTCTCGCAGGGCGTCCCGCGCCTCGTCCGGATGGGCGACGATCATCGCCGGGTCGCCGTTGTCCGTGTGGAGGACCTTGAGGCCCTGCGCGGCCTCCCGGATCCCCGCGAGGAGGGCGCGGAGGACGGGCACGTTGATGCGCGGCGTCGGCGAGGACCCCAGGCCGATCGCCTGGTAGCTGAAGAAGTCCGCTTGGCCTCCGAGACGGAAGTTCACCGCGCCGAGATTCGAGAGATGCCGCACCTCCGCGAGGACGCCCTCGAGCGGCCGGAATTTCGGCTTGCCGTACATCGGCTCGATGCAGAACGAGCACCCCTTGTTCACGTAGCGGACGCATCCCTTCGACGTGTCGAGCTCGACGATGAGCGGCTCCGGGAAGTCCGGGTGGGATCGGATGACGTCGGCGCCGAGGAGGGCCCAGCGGTCCCATTCGTCCATCGTGCGGTCGCGGTGCGTCCACCCGCCCGTCGTGAGGTGGTCGTACACGGCCGAGTCGAGGTCGCGCAGCGCGACCCAATCGAACGGCTCGACGAGGGCGTCGTCGTAGTAGCGGAAGCGGGCGAGCGGGCCGCCGAGGACGCGGGGCCCCTCGAACGCGCTCGCGTGGACGACGATCTCCCGCTCGCTGATCGGCAGGCCGCGGAGGTACTTCCCGGGGACGATCGGGCCCGAGATCACGGCGAGGAGGTCGCCCTTCAGCGGGTGGCCGTGACGGACTTCGTCGATCGTGACGTACTCCCACGCATGGCCCGCGTCGCGGACCGCGCCCGCCAGGTACCGTGGGTACGGCGACACGTACGGCGGCACGCCGAAGTTCGACGGCTCGTCGACGTAGCCGTCGAGGAGGACGACCTTCATGGGCCGGAATCCATGCCGCCCTGCCGATAAAAGGGCTTCGCCCGCCGGGTCGAGTCGTCTACGTCGATGCCTCTTTCCCCGCGAGGCGGCCCATCAGGACGATGAAGATGACCATCACCACGGTGATGACGACCGCGCTGACGACGAAGGTGGCCCACCCTCCCCAGTTCCCCGCGGTCGCGGTTGCGCCCAGGGGGATGCTGGCCGTCGCGAACGCCGACTGGACCACCGTGTTCCACATGAGCGCAATGACGAAGCCGAACGCCGCCGAAAGGGAGGTCGCGATCGTCTTGCACCTCCCCGATGGATAGTTTCCGGTCTTCCGCCATGTCTCCCGCCCCGCGGACCGGAAGCGCCGAGGCACGATAACCCTTCGCGTCGCCGGGGCGTCTCACCGGCCCCGTCCACGACGCTTTCTGTGCGCCCCTTTTTCCTTCGACACGACCCGGACGGACTCGATCCGAGCGGCGGGATACTGCCCGCCCGCGTCCTTCTCGAGGGACTTGACCATGTCCCACACCGCGAGCAGGGCGACGGTGCAACCGTAGAGGGCCTCCATCTCGACCCCGGTCTTGTAGGTCGCCTCGACGGACGTCGTGCACGTGACCCGGTCCCGATCGAGCTCGAGCTCGGCGGACGCGGCGGTGATGGGGATCGGATGGCAATGGGGGAGCGCCTGCCACGCGGCCTTCATCGCCTGGAGCCCGGCGACCTCCGCGGTCCGCAAGACGTCCCCCTTCACCACGCGGCCCGACCGGATCGCGGCGACCGTGCCGGGCTTGAGGCGGATCGAACCACGCGCCACGGCGCGTCGCCGGACGTCGGGCTTGTGACCGATGTCGACCATGCGGCCCATGGCGTCCCGGCGAAACGCCGGCCTCGCTATTTCCCTTCGCCCCTTTGTCAACCCGCACCCGGGGCCGTCGCCCCGTCGCCCACGCGCGCGCGCTCCCGCGTCCGACGGTTTGTCAAGCCGACGTGTCCGACGCGAAACCGTTATTTACGTTCGGTTCGCCTCGGCCCCGTGCGTGCGGATGGGATGCGCGCACGAAGGGATGGGACGGGAGCCCGCACCGCGCGGGGTCCCCCGACACGGGTCCCCTTTCTCCGCGCCATCGCAGCCGGCCACGTGAGAAGGAGAGGCGAACGAACATGGCAGGGCTGAAGAAACTCGGCGCCGTGACCTTGGCCGTCCTATTCGCGGCCGTCGCGGCGTACGTGTTCCGCCCCACCGGGAACCCGACCGGGACCGTGAACGTGAACGAGCCCGACGTGCCCGACACGCCGAGCGACGATCCCGGGGACGAACCGACGAGCCCACCGGCACCGCCTCATGGCCTCGAGGCGCAGAACAGCCACGGCCCGCGCAGCGCCGTCTGTCTGCCCGCGAACGACCATGTGCCGGACCACGCCGCGGACGAGGGCGCGAACCGCTATCGCGGGTCGTGCCTGAGCTTCCCCGGCCGAGGGCCTCGGTAGGCGAGGACCCGACGGACGGAGCGAACCCTCTTCCCCCGATCCGGGGGCGTGGCGCGGGGCCGAGCCGGCCCCGGCCGACTTTCCTACGTCAGACGTTGGACCGTCGCGGACGCCGGGCCGGCGCCGCCTCGGACTTCCAGATCGGGACGATCCGCTTGACCTCGTCCATCGCCCAGGCGCACGCGGCGAACGCCTCCCTGCGGTGGGGCGCGGCGCACGCGATCGCGACGGCGTCCGCCCCGACGGGCACGCGCCCGAGACGGTGCGCGATCGACACCGCGAGCGCACCGAACTTCGCCTTCGCCCGCTCCGCGACCTGCGCCAGACTGCGCAACGCCATGGCGCGGTAGACCTCGTAGTCGAGGGCCGCGACCCCGGGGTCCGCCCGAACCGTCCCGAGGAACAGCACGATCCCGCCCGCGTCGTCCCGTCGCACGCTGTCCACGACGGCCTCGACGTCGAGGCGGCCGCGCCGGACGTCGATCACGGACGGCCCCCGCTCACCGGCGGCATGATCGCGACCTCGTCGCCGTCCGCCAGGACGACGTCCGACCGCGCGAACTCCTCGTTCACCGCGAGCAGCATCGTCCCCCGGAAGGCGCGGAGGCGGGGGTGCTCGGCGACGAGCCCGTCCACGACGGTCCCGACCGTGTCGCCCGCGCGGATCGGCCAGGCGAGCTCGGGTCGGCCGACGATCTCCCGGTACGTGGCGAAGAGTCTCACCCGCACGCGCATGCCGACGTCGTCAGCCGGTCGCGGGGCATAAGGGCTTCGCGCGTCACGGGGCCGCGATGCGGGCGAGCGCCTCCGCCTTCCTCCGCCGGAGGTCGTCCGCGACGCGGTCGTAGTACGCGCCGACGGCCTCCGCGAGGCGCTGACGCGCGGCGGCGGATCGGGCGGGCCCCATGTACCGATACGCCTGGACGCGCCGGCCGTCCCGGTCCTCGTAGTGCCAGAAGTACAGGTACGGACGGCCGCGGATCTTCTTCGTCGTGGCGCCGCAGCCGACCTGCACGCGCCGGAATCGGAGCAACCTTACTTGAGGTTAACGGTGGGATGAACGGACCGAGGGCGCGCGGCCCCCACCCCCCCATTTCCGGTGGAAACCCTTAATCGCCCCGGGCCCCGTGCGTCGACCGCGTGGACGTCCTCCTCGTCTCCCTCGCGCGAGACCTCGACGAGATCCGCGCCCTCGTGACGTCCGCGGGCCACCGAATCGTCGAGGAGATCCTCCAGGTGCGGCCGACGCCGGACCCGCGCACGTTCGTCGGCCGGGGCAAGCTCGACGAAGTCCGTGCCCGCGTCGACCGCGGCGGGATCGACGTCGTCGTGGTGAACGGCGAGCTGCGGCCGACGATGCACTACCGCCTCGAGCGCGCGCTCGGCGTCGAATGCTACGACCGGCTCCGCGTGATCCTCGAGCTGTTCGCGCAGCGCGCGGCGACGCGCGAGGCGCGGCTCCAGGTGGAGCTCGCCCTCCTCCGCTACGAGGTGCCGCTCCTCCGGGAGTGGATCCACGAGGCCGAGGTCGGCGAGCGCCCCGGCTTCATGGCGGGCGGCGAGTACCGCGTCGACGCGTACTACGAGACGGTCAAGCGGCGCATCAAGAAGATCCGCGACGAGCTCGATGGGATCCGACACGAGCGCGAGGTCCGAAGGTCCCTGCGCAAGGACCGCGGCTACGGCCTCGTCGCGCTCGTGGGCTACGCGAACGCGGGGAAGTCGTCCCTCCTGAACGCCCTGACGGGCGAGCACGTGCTCGTCGAGGACCGCATGTTCTCGACCCTCTCGACGACGACGCGCGCGCTGCCCGAGCCCCACCGGAGGGTCCTCCTCACGGACACGGTCGGTTTCGTCGACGGCGTGCCGTTCTGGATGGTCGAGGCGTTCCAAGCGACCCTCGAGGAGACGTTCCGGGCGGACCTCGTCCTCCTCCTCGTCGACGCGTCGGACGGCGACCGCGAGATCCTGCGGAAGGTGCGGCTCGCGGCCCGCACCCTCCTCCCGCGGATCGGCGACGGGTCCGTCGTCCCCGTGCTGACGAAGGCGGACCTCGTCGACGAGGACGCCCTCGCGGACAAGGCGCATCTCCTCGAGGACACCGAATTCCACCGGCCGCCCCTCGCGATCTCCGCGCGGACGGGCCGCGGTCTCGAGGCGCTCCGAGACGCCGTCCTCGCGTCCTTCGCGTACCCGATCGAGATGCGGCTGGTCCTCGTGCCGGACGCGGACGCGCCGGCGAAGCTCCACGCGATCCACGAGCGCGCGCACGTCCTCGCGACCGTGCACCACGCGGACCGCATCGAGGTGCTCCTCCGGTGCCGCGAGCGGGACCGGGCCGCCTTGGCGGCGCTCGGCCGGGTTCTCGCCACGCGCGACGCCGTCAGTCCTTAATCCGGAATGCCTGCTTCTTCTCCACGAGACGGTGTCGGTAGTCCGACGGCAGGTGGTAGTCGACGAGGTTCTCGAGGCGCTCGAGGTTCTTGACGAACACTTCCTTCGACGCGGTCGACGCGAGCCTCGCGAACTCGCGGTCCTTCACAATCGTGTCGAAGAAGTAGTACCCGCCCACGAGGGCGGCGAAGAACCTGACCCACCCGACCCAGACCATGTACGCGCCGATCGCGGCGTGCAGGTTCCTCAGGAGGTCGGGGCTCTGGGCGGCGAACAGGTTCGCCGTCGTCCAGAGGATCAGGCCGAACGCCCCGAGGCCGAAGACGAGCGTGCTCAGCTCGTACCGCAGCTCGCGGAGGAGCCCCATCGCGCGCGGCATGAGGGCAGCCGGCATAAGCGTGCCGGGGACCGGGTTCATCGCACGGGGCGCGATGTCGACGTCCGTGGCGGACCGCACGCCCCTGCACGACTGGCACGTCTCTGCGGGCGCCCGCATGATCGAGTTCGGCGGATGGGCGATGCCTCTCCAGTACGCGGGGATTGTCGAGGAGCACCTCGCGGTGCGCCGCGACGTCGGCGTCTTCGACGTCGCTCACATGGGCAAGCTCGCGGTCGAGGGCCGGGGCGCGCGGGCGTTCCTCGACGCGCTCAGCGCGAATGCGATTCCCGAGGGCGCCGGGCGGTGTCGGTACACGCACTTCCTCCGCGACGACGGGACGATCGTTGACGACGTCATCGTGACGTGCCTCGAGGCGGGACGGTACCTCGTCGTGTGCAACGCCGGCTCACGTCGGCAGGTCGTCGACTGGCTCGGCCGGCATGCGTCGGACGGCGTGTCGGTCGAGGATCGCACCCACGAGCTCGCGTGCGTCGCCCTGCAGGGGCCCCGTGCCCCGGAGATCCTGCGTCGGCTCACGTCCGACGACATCGTGAATCTCCCTGCGTTCCGCGCGCGGGCCGTCACCCTACGGGCGCTTCCATCGGAAGCGGAGGGGTGGGGGTCCACCCGGGCGCGCACGCCGCACGATACGTCCGTCCGTTCGGGGCGGACCGTCGTCAGCACGACGGGATACACGGGCGAGGCGGGGTTCGAGCTGTTCCCGCCGGCGGGCCGTGCGCAGGCTGTGTGGGAGGCAATCCTCGCCGCGGGAGCGGACCTCGGTGTGCGCCCTGTCGGGCTGGGCGCGCGCGACACGCTGCGCCTCGAGAGAGGCTACCTGCTCGCGGGCCAGGATTTTGACGGTCGGCAGACGCCCCTCGAGGTGAACGCGGCATGGGTCGTCAAGTGGACTCGCGAGTTTGTCGGCCGGGCGGCGCTCCTCTCACAACGCGCGCGCGGAGACCATCGCCGTCTCGTCGGGGTGCGCATGGATGACAGGGCAATCCCGCGGCACGGCCAGGCGGTCCTCGTTCGCGGGAGCCAAATCGGCGTCGCCACGAGCGGCACGTTCTCGCCCTCGCTACGGGTCGGAATCGCGCTCGCGTCCGTCGGGCGTGCCGCCGCCGAGATTGGCACCGCGCTCGACATCGACGTGCGAGGCGTCCCGCATCCCGCCCACGTCGTCCGCCTCCCGTTCCTCTGACACGAGTTCGGCATCGAACATCGGGAACCGTTTCCTATGGAGAGAATATGTTCACGCATCTCCTCCGCACGTTGATATACAGCGCCGCCTTGTCGATGTGGTAACAGACGTGGTAACAGTGGGCTTGGAACGAGTAACTGAAGTGGTTCAAAAAGTAATATAGTCCCGGACCCGGTTCGCCGCGGCTACCCCCGGGATGGCGTGCTGTCTCCCCCATCCACGGGCATCGCACCCGCGCGGAGGGCCCTTCCATGGAACAGATAAGGATCCCCGAGTCACCGCTCGCCGAGGTCTTTGGCCGTGAGCCCGATCCCAAGCTGACGGACAACGCGATCCGCGTCCTCGAGAAGCGCTACCTAAAGAAAGACGACACGGGCCGCGTCATCGAAACGCCGAAAGAGCTGTTCGCCCGCGTCGCGTGGAACCTCGCGCAGGCGGAGCGGCCGTACGGCGCGGACGACGCGAAGGTCCGCGAGGTCGCGATCCGCTTCTATCGTATGATGGCGGACCTTGAGTTCCTGCCGAACAGTCCCACGCTCATGAACGCGGGGCTCGACCTGCAACAGCTGTCCGCGTGCTTTGCCGCGGGAACGCTGATTAGCACATCCGGCGGCCCGAAGCCTATCGAGACCGTGGCGGTCGGGGAGATGGTCCTCACGCATGAGGGCCGATACCGGCGCGTCCTCGCGACGTCGCGGCGCCACGCCCCCGTCTCCCGCGTGAAGGTCCACCGCTTGCCAGCCGTCCTCGTGACGGCAGAGCACCCGTTCCTCACGACGGACGGCTGGGTCCCCGCAAAGGACCTCACGGGGCGCTACGCGTGGGTGGGCGCGCCCACGCTCGTAACGTCGACGACGGAACTCCAGTTCGAGGGCGAGATTGACGGCGAACTCGTGTACGCGCGCAAGACGGGCCGCTCGAAGGCGTCCGAGATGCGGCATCGGATCCTCGGGGTCCGGAGTCTTCAAATCAAGCCGGTCAAGGCTCGGGTGTCGCTCGACGAAGAGGTCGGGTGGTTCTTCGGCATGTACCTCGCCGAGGGATGCGTGGACGTCTCGAAGCACCTCATCCGCTTCACGCTCGGATTGCACGAGGAGGCCTACGCGAGACGTCTGTCGGTCGTCCTGCGCGAGCGCTTCGGCCTCGCCTCGGAACTCGTCTATACCATCGACGCTCCAACGTCGCGGCTCACCGTTCATGTCAACAGCAAGATGCTCGCGCAGCGGATTGTGAAGGAATTCGGCACGGGGTTCGACCGGAAGGCGATCCCGGTATGGGTATCCTCCGCGCGACGCGAGTTCCGGTCCGGTCTTCTCCAGGGCGTTGCGGACGGCGACGGGACGCGCGTGAACGTCCACCAGACGAGGATCACCCTGTCGAACGAGAAGCTCGTGCGGCAGCTCTTCGAACTCGGCGTGGGGTTGGGGCATTCACCCACCCTCAAGGCCGAGACGATGCCCAGGGGGGCGACTGCCCGACCCTGGTCGATCGCCTTGGGGGGTCGGCCGATGTACGTGAAGGATGGGGCCTACCTCGTCGAATCCGTCGAGCCAATCGACGAAGCGGTCACCGTCTACAACCTCGAAGTCGACGAGGACAACACGTACGTGGCGAACCAGCTCGTGGTCCACAATTGCTTCGTCCTCCCGGTCGACGACAGCCTCGCGGGGATCTTCCAGACCCTCAAGGAATCCGCCCTGATTCACCAGTCAGGAGGAGGAACTGGCTACTCGTTCTCGCGCCTCCGCCCGAAGAACGATTTCGTCAAGTCGACGATGGGCGTCGCGAGCGGGCCCGTTTCTTTCATGAAGGTGTTCGACGCCGCGACCCAGCAGGTGAAACAGGGATCCAAGAGGCGGGGTGCGAACATGGGGATCCTTCGCGTCGACCACCCCGACATCCTCGAGTTCATCACGTGCAAGGACCGGACCACGGACATCACGAACTTCAACGTCTCCGTCGCGGTGACGGACAAGTTCATGGAGGCCCTGAAGGCCGGGGCGAAGTACGACCTCGTGAACCCGCGTTCGAAGCAGGTCGCAGGCCGGCTCGACGCGCGCGAGGTGCTCGACAAGATCGCGTACCAGGCGTGGAAGAACGGCGAGCCAGGGCTGTTCTTCATCGACGAGAACAATCGTCGGCAGCCGACGCCGAACGTCGGCGACATGGAGGCGACGAACCCGTGCGTGACGGGCGACACGCTCATCTCGACGGATCGCGGCCTGATTCCAATCGCAGAGCTCGCCGAGCGCTATCCGCACGGCGGAATCTCCCTCGTCACGGACCGCCGCGAGCCGGCGGAGATCGTCACGGAAGCGAACGGGCTCCTGCTCGCAAGCCGCGACGAGGCGGAGCGGGGCACGCGCCTCGGGCCGATGGTCGCCGCTTGGCGGACCGGCCTCAAGCCGGTGTGGCGCATCGCCACGAAGTCAGGCTTCGAACTCAGCGCGACGTCGGACCACAAGGTCCTGACGACGGAGGGTTGGGTTCCGGTCAAGGATCTTGTCCCCGGAAGGCACAAGCTGTTCATACAATCGGGCGAGGGACGCTTTTCCGAGAACCGTCGTCTCCCCTTCACGCCGACGAACATCTATGTCGGGAGGAACGGGAAGACGACGGTGCTGAACCTACCCGCCATGTGGTCCCGCGAACTCGGGCTCGCATTAGGATGGCTGGTGGGCGACGGCTGGTTGCGATCCGGCGACAAGAATTGCCGCGTCGGATTCACGTTTGCCAAGAATGACGCGCCGATGTTCGCGACTCTCAGGCCGATCCTGAACCGGTGGTACGGACGGGACGTTCGCGGAGTCAGACGATCCAATGGCGTGTATCATCTCTCCTACCATTCGCGCTTTTTCGTCGAATTCTTCGAGAAACTCGGCGTGAAATCCGTCGACGGAGCGGAAAAGGAAGTGCCGGTATCCTTGTTTACCGCGCCGCGTGACGCCGTGGTTGGGTTCCTACAAGCCTTGTTCACGGCAGATGGGACCATAAGGGATCATCGCAATTGCAACAGCTCTGGAATCGCTCTAACATCGAAAAGTCGCAAGCTGCTCCAAGGGGTTCAACTGCTTCTCCTGAATCTCGGCATCCGATCTCGAATCCTAGATCGGAGCCGTGCTCCGCGGAAGGCCTTGTTCACGTATGTAACAAGGGATGGACAACGTCGAGAGTACGGCTCAGATGGGGTCCTGTACGAGCTTTTCATTTTCGGCGAGTCGAGGTACTGCTTCCACCGCGATGTTGGTTTCCTCGATGAAAAGCAGGCTGAACTCGCCCACGTTCGGTATCCTCGGTTCTATCAGACAAGATTCGAGGATCTCTTAACCCGTAGAGAATTCGTGGGAAATCGCGTAGTCTTCGATCTTACTGAAGCTGCTTCCCACTCGATGGTCTGCAACGGCATTGTCGTTCGACAGTGCGGGGAACAGCCCCTCTTACCATACGAGTCCTGTAACCTCGGATCAATCGATCTCCAGCGCCACATGAAGCGCACCAAGGACGGCAAGTGGGACGTCGATTGGTCGAAGCTCGAGCGCACGATTCGCATCGCAACCCGCATGCTCGACGATGTAATCGACATGAACGCGTACCCGGTCAAGCAAATCGAGGAGATGACGAAGGCCACGCGGAAGATTGGTCTCGGGGTCATGGGGTTCGCGCGGATGCTGTTCATGCTCGAGGTCTCATACGACAGCCCGGAGGGCGTCGAGTGGGGCCGTCGGATCATGAAGTTCATCCAGGAGACGGGCTACGACGAGAGCGCGAAGCTCGCGAAGGAACGCGGCGTGTACCCAGCGTGGGAAGGCAGCCGTCACCATGAAAAAGGCCTGAAGCTGCGCAACTCCTACGTCACGACGGTCGCTCCAACCGGCACTCTCTCGATGATCGCGGACACCTCGGGTGGCTGCGAGCCGGAGTTCAGCCTGATCTGGTACAAGCGCGTGATGGAGGGCGAGCAGCTCCCGTACTTCCTCGACTACTTCTCGGAGGTCGCGAAGCGCGAGGGATTCTGGCAGGACGCCCTCGTGCAGAAGATCCTCGCGAACCGCGGATCGCCCCGCGGGCTCAAGGAGGTCCCCGAGAAGTGGCAACAGGTCTTCAGCGTCGCGTACAATATCTCGCCGGAGTGGCACGTCCGCATGCAGGCGGCCTTCCAGGACTACTGCGATGCGGCCACCTCGAAGACAATCAACATGCCCCCGGAGGCGACCGTGGACGACGTCAAGAAGGCGTACCTCCTCGCCCACGAACTTAAGTGCAAAGGGATCACCGTGTACCGCGAGGGCTCCCGGGAGGACCAGGTCCTGAACGTCGGCGTCCCGGAGGCGGAGGCCGCGAAGGCGGCGAAGGAGGTCCGCATCGAGGTGCCCGTGGAGCCCTCGGTCCTCCGGCCCCGTCCGCGGCCCGACGTGATCACGGGTCGGACCCAGAAGATCCTCACGGGGTACGGCGCCCTCTACGTGACGATCAACGAGGACGAGAGAGGCCTGTTCGAGGTGTTCGCGCAGATTGGCCGGGGGGGCGGCTACACGGCCTCCTTCACGGAAGGCATCGCGCGCCTCGTGTCCCTGTGCCTTCGGTCCGGCGTCCCGGTCGACGAAATCATCGACCAACTCGAGGGCATCCGAAGCCCGAGGATCGCCCTGGACCACGGCGAGCGCGTGTACTCGATCCCCGACGCGATCGCGAAGGCGATTAAGCGGCACATCGGAGCCCACAAGGCCGGGATCCAGCCGCCCGTCGAGTCGTTCGACGACCTCGGCGGGGCCGTCGAAACGGTCGAGACGGACGTCGAGCTCGAACGGGAGACGCGCGACGTCGAGACGATGATCCGGAAGGGCCTGAACCCGGAGTGCCCGGAGTGCGGGAAGCAGCTCGTCTACGAGGAGGGCTGCGTGAAGTGCCGCGCGTGCGGGTACTCGGAGTGCTGACCGAGCGGCGGAGGCCGCCCCCCGCGTCGCACCCGTCGGACCGTGCGTGAGAACGTCACGCACGCGGACCGCGGCCGCCCGTCCGCGTCGAACGTAAGCATTTAAGAGAAGGGCCGTGCTACGCGGCCTTCGATCCCGGAAGGCCCATTCGGGTCTCAGGGGTGTGTCTCATGTCGAAGTCGAAGGAGTCCCTCAACCCGTTCGAGGTCGCCCAGAAGCAGATCGACCGAGCAGGCACGAAGTTGAACCTGGACCCGGGCATGCTCGAGGTCCTGAAGTACGCACGCCGCGAGCTGACGGTCCATTTCCCCGTGAAGATGGACGACGGTCGGGTGCGCGTGTTCACGGGCTACCGCGTGCAGTACAACGATGCGATCGGCCCGTTCAAGGGCGGTATCCGGTATCATTGGAACGTGTCCCTCGACGAGGTCCGCGCCCTCGCGAGCTGGATGACGTGGAAGTGCGCCGTCATGGGCATCCCGTACGGCGGCGCGAAGGGCGGCGTGATCTGCAATCCGAAGGAGATGTCCCGGAGCGAGCTGGAGCGCATGACGCGCCGCTACGCGTCCGAAATCTCGATCATCATCGGCCCCGAGAAGGACATCCCCGCGCCGGACGTGTACACGGACAGCCAGACGATGGCGTGGATCATGGACACGATCTCGATGAACAAGGGCTTCGCCGTGCCCGGCGTCGTGACGGGGAAGCCGCTCGTGATCGGCGGGTCCCTCGGCCGCGACGAGGCGACGTCCCGCGGCCTCATGTACGCGGTCCGCGAGGCCGCGAAGAAGGTCGGCGTGACCCTCAAGGGCGCGACGGTCGCCGTCCAAGGCTTCGGGAACGTCGGGTACCACTTCGCCCGCCTCGTCCACGACGAGATGGGGGCGAAGATCGTCGGCGTGTCGGACTCGAAGGGCGGGATCGTGAGCGAGAAGGGCGTCGATCCGAAGGACGTGTTCGTGTTCAAGGAGAAGACGGGGACCGTCGTGGGCTTTCCCGGGACGCGCAAGGTGACGAACGAGGAGATCCTCGAGCTCCCGGTCGACGTCCTGGCGCCGTGCGCCCTCGAGGGCGTGATCACGGAGGCGAACGCGCCTCGGATCAAGGCGAAGATCGTCGGTGAGGGCGCGAACGGGCCGACGACGCCGGAGGCGGACGACGTCCTGTTCAAGCGGGACGTCCTCGTGATCCCCGACATCCTCGCGAACGGCGGTGGCGTCACGGTGTCGTACTTCGAGTGGGTGCAAAACCTCTCGGAGTTCTTCTGGACGAAGCAGGAGGTCGACCAGAAGCTCGAGCACCAGATGGTGAACGCGTTCCGGGCGGTCTGGGAGATGCACGACGCGAAGAAGGTCGACATGCGCCAGGCCGCGTACATGGTCGCGATCAACAAGGTCGTCGACGCGTACAGATGGCGGGGCATCTATCCGTAGGCCGGGGCGCTTCGGGCCTGTGCGCGGACGGCGCGGCTACGCCTCCTTCCTCGCTTCGATGAGGAAGAGGCTTTCCGTCAGGGCAATCCCATCTGCGGTCGACAGACGCTCCTCGGCGTCCAACAGGGCGGGCAAGTCACGGCCGAGCGGGTCGAAGTCCGGGATGGTCCACGGGGCCACGCAGAGGATGAACACGACGTCGCCGAGCCCGCGGTACGCCGCCTTCCAGTCGTGGGTCCTTGCCTGCACGATCGTCAACCCGGACGCCCTCAGGCCGCCCTCGTACCGACGGAGCACGTCTCCGAAGTCCCGCATCCGGGGGAAGGACTCCCGGAGTTCCTGCCACCAGGTCCGTCCGATCTGCTGGGTGAGGAGGCTCCCTCCCGCAGCGACGACCCGGGCCACCTCCTCGGGATCAAGCTCCTCGTGCCGATTCAACACGAGGTCGAAGACCTGAGGCCTGAACGGGAGTGCGAGACTGTGGCACCGGACCACGTCAATCCCGAGAGGTCTCAGCCGGGCGGCCGCGACCTGCGCGTTCGCGTGCCACGGCTCCGTGGCGACGGCTCTCTCCCTGTACGCTGCGCACAGCTGTTCGAAGACCTCGCCGCCGCCCGTCCCCATGTCGACGGCGGACGTGGCGTCCTCGAGGAGTTCCGAGGCTCGGACGGTGTAGCTCCAAGGCTCGCGAGAACCGAGGGGCTTCGGGGCGAACTCCTCCAAGTCCCAGCCGGAGAACCGTCGCGCGCGTTCAACGTGGGGACGAAGCCGATCTCGGGCGCCATTGACGCGATCCGCATCCGAGGAGAACAAGTCCTGCCGCGACAACCGAAATCGCGAATTTGAAGATTCGGACGTGTCGCGAGGGAACTCCGAACGGCTGTCGGAGCGGGGAATCCTTCCGCGATTGAGAACGTTGAAATAGCGTTTCCTTCCTCCCAACGCCGCCATGCCCCTCGACGTCGTCGTGTGCCTCAAGCAGGTCCCGAACCCGGACCTGCAGTTCCGGGTCGCCCCGGACGGGCGCGACATCCGGCGTGAGGCGCTGAACTACAAGACGAACGCGGCGGACGAGGTCGCCCTCGAGGAGGGCGTGAGGCTCAAGGAACGACACGGCGGGCGCGTCGTCGCGCTGACCGCCGGCCCGAAGCGCGCGGACTCGGTCCTCCGCGAGGCGCTCGCGAAGGGGGCCGACGACGCCGTCCGCGTGACGGTCGACGACGCCGCGTCGTTCGACGTCGGCAGGACCGCTCGGATCCTCGCGGCGGCCCTTCGGACGGTCAAGCACGACCTCGTCCTGACGGGCGTCCAGTCGGACGACCTCGGCGGGTCCGCGTCGGGCGTCCTCGTCGCCGGCTTCCTCGGCATTGCGCACGCGAGCGTCGTGACCCGCGTCGAGGTGAAGGGCCCGGAGATCGAGGTCGCGTGCGAGCTCGAGGGCGGCGTCGAGCGCGTCGTGGCGCTCCCGCTGCCTGCGCTCCTGACGATCCAGTTCGGTGCGAACGTGCCGCGGTACGCGCCCCTGCCCGCGATCATGAAGGCCGCACGCGCGCCGATCCGGGAGGTCGGGCCGTCCGTCCTGGGGGCCGCGTCGTGGGACGCGCTCTCGGGTCCGTACGCGTTCCGCGTGCGGCGCCTGTCGCCCCCGCCGTCGAAGGGTCGCGCGGAGCTCGTCACGGGCACGGTCGCCGAGCAGGCGAAGCGGCTCGCGAGGCTGCTCCGGGAGAAGGGCTTCGTGCGGGGGTGATCGCATCGGCGCGGACGTCCTCGTCGTCGCGGAACATCTCGATGGCGCGCTCGCGCCGTCGAACTTCGAGCTCGTCGCGAAGGCGCGCGTCCTCGCGTCCGCGTCGCGCGGCCGTGTCGCGGCGGCCCTCCTGGGGAGCGGCACGGCGGCCCTGGCGGAGGCGCTCGCCTCGCGCGGGATCGAGGTGCTCCACGTCGAGGACCCGGCCCTCGCGGCGTACACGTCGGGCGGCTACGTGCAGGCCCTCCAGACCCTCGTGGCGCGGAGCGCCCCGCGCGCCGTCCTCGTCGCGCACACCGCGGTCGGCTACGACGTCGCCCCCGCGCTCGCCGCGGCGGCGGACCTCGCGATCGTGACGAACTGTGTCGACGTCGCGCTGGAGGGCGACGTCCTCGTCGCGACCCGCCGGATGTACAACGAGAAGATTCAGGGTGAGTTCGAGGTCGTCTCGGACCGGACGGTCGTCGTCACGCTGCGCCCCGGCTCCGTCGCGCCCGCCGGCCCGGCTCCCGGGGGGGCCGTCACGCCGACGACCGTCGCGCCGGACCCGGCCCGGCTTCGTGCGAGGTTCGTGCGCCTCTCGCGCCCCGAGGTGTCCGACGTCGACCTGGCCCAAGCGGACGTGATCGTGAGCGCGGGTCGCGGGATTCAGAAGAAGGAGAACCTTGCGCTCGTCGAGGCGCTCGCGAGACGTCTCGGCGGGGTCGTCGGGGCGTCGCGTCCGCTGACGGACAACGAGTGGCTGCCGAAGTCGCGCCAGGTCGGGCAGAGCGGCCGCACGGTCCGGCCGAAGCTGTACGTCGCGTGCGGGATCAGCGGCGCGATGCAGCACGTGAGCGGGATGAAGGACGCCGGCTTGATCGTCGCGATCAACACGGACCCGAGCGCGCCGATCTTCGAGGTCGCCCACGTCGGGTTCGTGGCGAACGTGCTCGAGCTGCTGCCCGCGGTCCTGAAGGAGCTCGGCGGCTGACCCCGGCCCGGCGGACGTCCCCGCAGGGTTCATCTGACCCCCTCCGCATGCCCAGACGTGGCGTGGCCGCCGCCGTCCGGGTGGGGCGCCCCGACCCCGAGGCAGGCACCGCAGATCGTGGCGGCCCTCGTGGCCGTCGCGTTCGTCGTGGTCTTCCTCGTGATCGGCGCCGGGCTGGTCGTCCCGTTCGGGACGGGGTTCTCCGTCATCCTCCCGGCCGTGTGCGGGGCCGTGATCTTTGTCGTCGTGCTCGTCGTCGTCGCATTGTCGTCGGGCATGCAGCGCCGCACGCTGCCGCCCCCGCCTCCGATCCAGCAGCCGATGGTCCCCGCGGGGACCCAGGGCGCCGTCGAGCTGGCGTGCCCGAACTGCGGCGCGGCGCCGCGCACGGTCGACCGGTTCGGCGTCGCGACGTGCGACTACTGCGACACGCGTTTCCTCGCGAGGTGACGCGGACGCCCGCCGGCGGGTGATGACGTGCCCCGTTCGATCCGGGTCGAGCTGCCTCGCACGGCGTACTACACCGGAGAGGTCGTCGAAGGCGCCGTCGTCGTCGAGGCGACCTCCGAGGTCCCGAGCCGCGGGCTCGCCGTCGACGTGATCGGCCGCGAGGCGACGCAGATCGAGCGCGGGTCCGGGAAGAGCCGCCACGTGTACCGGTCGTCCCGGGACCACGTCGCCTGGCGCCTCCCGCTCCAGGGCGAGGCCCACGTGGCGCCCGGCACCCATCGCTTCCCGTTCCGCTTCCAGATTCCGTTCGACGCCTTGCCGTCGTACCACGGGCCCCACGCGACGGTCGCGTACACGCTCACGGCACGCCTCGATGTCCCGCTGTGGCTCGACACGGTCTGGTCCGGGGAGCTGTTCGTCTTCTACGACCGCTCGAGCGTGCGCACGTTCGCGCGTCCCGTCCGCTTCCGGTCCGGCGGCACGGGGCCGGAGGTGTACGTCGAGCTCGACGGCGAGCGGTTCTTCGCCCGCGAGCTGATCGGTTGCCGGATTACGCTCGACCGGCTTACGGGGGCGCGCGTCCGGCGCGTGTACGTCCGCTTGCTCGGCGGCGAATGGGCCCGGGCAAACTCAGCGGAGGAGACGACGCCGACGTATCGGCAGGAGTGGGCGATCCCGATCGAGGCGATCCGCGTCGGCGTGCCGTTCGAATTCGAGATCCCGATTCCCGCGGACGTCCCGTCGAGCTACCGTGGTGCGCTCTCCTACATGACGTACACCTTGCTCGTCGGGCTCGACGTCGCGTGGGGGTACGACATCGTCGCGCAGACCCCCGTCGTGATCGTCCGATGAGCCGCGCGGGTCCGCGGCGGGCGGGGCGCGGCACGCGGCGGTTAACCTTGTTCAAGGTTGAACGTCGTGGCGTGGGCTTTTCCGCTTCGCGGCCTGTCCCCCTTTCATGGCACGACGGACCCTGCTCTCGGACTCGGAGCTCGCTTCACGCCTCGCCGAGGTCCCGAGGTGGCAGCGGACCGGCAACGCGATCGAGCGCACGTGGACGTTCAAGGACTTCCGTGAGGCGCTCGCGTTCATCAACGCCGTCGGCGAGCTCGCGGAAGCCGCGGACCACCACCCCGACATCCACAACTCGTGGGCGCGCGTGACCCTACGCCTCACGACGCACGACCGAGGCGGACTCACGACGCTCGACTTCGACCTCGCGAAGAACATCGACGCGTTGCGGTGACTCACGTCGCCCGGTCGAGAAGCTCCGCGACGTCGGCGCGCGCGATCTCGTCGCGCCCCTTCGCCTTCGCGGCGTCGTCGAACATGAGGAGGCAGTACGGGCACGCGGAGGCGACGGTCCGAGCGCCCGTCTCCTCGGCGTCGCCGAGGCGACGATGGTTCACGCGCTCGCCGGTCCGCTCCTCCATCCACATGCGGGCCCCTCCGGCGCCGCAGCAGAACCCCTCGTCCCGGCACCGGCGCATCTCGACGGTCCGCACGCCGGGCAGGCGCAGGAGGACGTCCCGCGGCTCGTCGTACACCCCGTTGTAGCGTCCGAGGTAGCACGGGTCCTGGTACGTGATGAGGTCGTCGACCTCCTTCGTCGGCGTGAGACGGCCGTCGCGCAGGAGGCCCGCGAGGAACACGGTGTGATGGACGACCTCGAACGTCCCGCCGAAGTCGGGGTACTCGTGGCGGATCGCATTGAAGCAGTGCGGGCACGCCGTGACGATCGTCCTGACGGCGTACCGGTTCAGCGTCTCCACGTTCGCCTTGATCAACGTCTGCGCGAGGAACTCGTTCCCGATCCGGCGCGCCGGGTCGCCCGTGCACCGTTCCTCGGGTCCCAGGATCGCGAACCGGACGCCGGCCTTCCGGAGCAGGCGCGCGAACGCCTGCGCGACCTTCCGGTTCCGGTCGTCGAACGACGCCGCGCAGCCGACCCAATACAGGACGTCGACCGTCTCCCCCGCCGCGACGACGTCCGCGAGCGTCCGTACGCCGAGCCCCTCGGCCCACTGCGCCCGGCGGTCCCATCCGACGCCCCACGGGTTGTAGTTCGTCTCGAGGTTCCGGAGCATCGCCTGGGCCTCCTCCGGGATCCGGCCCAGCTCCATCGCGTAGTTCCGCCGAAGGTCTACGATGAACGGCACGTGCCGGATCGAGACGGGGCACTCCTGCATGCACGCCATGCACGTCGTGCAGGCCCACAGCTCGTCGTACCCGACGACGTCGGGCAGCGGCTCCCCGAGCGCCTCCCCGGCCGCCTCCTTGGCCATCGCCGCCCGCAGGTCGAGGATCACCCGCATCGGGTCGAGCGACTTGCCCGTCGACCACGCCGGGCACACGGACGTGCAGCGGCCGCAGATCGTGCACGCGTCGAGCTGCGCGCGGTCGAGCCACGTGAACGCCGTCGTCGAGGCGGCCCCGAGGGCCGGCGTCGGCGCGTCGGGCGCCGCAAGGACATCGATGTCGAACGGCGTCTCGAGCTTCCCGTACGGTCCGAGCCGCTCGAGGTACGTCGTCGCGGGACTGAAGAGGAGGTGGCTCGCCTTCGTCCACGGCAGGGTCGCGGCGAAGAAGAACGTCGCCCCCGCGTGGAACCACCACAGGAACCCGTACGACCATGCGAGCGCGGCGACCGGGGTGACGGTCACGTCGGCACCGACCGCCATCACGTCGACGAGGTCCCCGTCGACGCCCACCGCGCGGAAGAGGAGGGAGACCGCGTAGCCCACGAAGGACCACTCCTGCCACGCCGGCTGGAGCACCGCGAGCCGGACGCCCTCGAGGACGAACCCTTGCACGAGCAGGAGCAGCAACATCCCGGGCAGGTAGAGGTCCCCGCGGCCCGTCACGAGGTACTTCGGGCGTCGGATGAGCCGGCGGAAGAAGACCATCCCGAGCCCCACGACGAACGCGAGGCCCATGAAGTCGAGGGCGAACTCGTACGCGAGGTAGGGCGCCTCCCGCAGGATGTCGACGTTCAGGGGGGCGAGGACGTCCACGTTGAGCGCGATGAGCGCCGTCCCGATCCCCAGGGCGAGGAACCCGGTGTACAGGAGGACGTGCATGATGCCGGCGAAGCGACGTCGCAGGACCTTTCGCTGGAGGACCGACGCGTCGATCAGCCGCTCCAGGTGGCGCCAGAACGAGCCGTCCGGCGAGCCCGCCGCCCCCTTCTTCCAGAGGCGCCATCGTGCGTACAGGCCGTACGCAAACACGATCCACGTGACGAGGTTCACGGCCTGCATCGCGAGCCCCGTCCACGGGGGGAGGAACGCGAGGTGCACCCGGCACGGGACGTCCCCCGTGGGATCGCACGGCAGCGGCACTCACGCCGCCTCCCGCGCGGCCGGGGTCCCGTCGCGTCCCATGCGGCTCGCGCCTCCAAGGCCGCCGCGTTATTTAATCCCGAGCGGCGGGACGCGCGACGAGGATCAACTTGCGCCGCTCCGCGCCGACCGCCTCGCGCGTCCATCCGCCGTAGACCCTCGCGACGGACCAGCCCGCCGATGCGAGGAGCGCACGCGCCTCGTGCGGCGCGAGGAGCCGGATCCGGACGTGCGAATCGCCGCGGTGGCGCAGATCCTGACCGACGCGCTCGTAGAAGCGCCACGTGAGGTCGAGCTCCCCCGTCACGGGGTCGAAGCCACGAAACTCGTGCTGCTCGAGACTTCCGACGACGTGGAACGAGAACGGCTTCGGCCGGACCGCGAAGAAGTCCCGGTGGAACAGCTCGAGGACGAGGCGCCCCTCGGGCCCGGCGACCTCGGCGAGTCGGCGGAGGAACGCGACGTCGTCCGGACCGTCGCCGCGGCCGATCGGGTGGTCGAGGGAGAGGACCGCGTCGAAGCGCGCGTCCTCGAGACGCGGGAGGGACGGCCGGTCGTCGTGGCGGAACCGGAGGCGCGACGCAAGCCCCGGCGGGATCCGGCCGCTCGCCGCCTCGATCCCCGTCGCGTTCGCGTCGACGGCCGTCACGTCGAACCCTTCCTCCGCGAGGCCGACGGCGCGCCGGCCGATCCCGCACGGAACGTCGAGGAGCTTCCCGCCGTACGGGACGCCCTCCTCGGCCAGGAGCGCCGCGATCGCCTTGGGCTCCGGGGCGGCGGGCCGCGGCCCGTGGGCCGCCAGGTCAGCGCCTCCCGACGACGAGCAGGGTCGGCGCATCGACCGAGGGCGGGTTCATCCGGTAGCCTCCGTACGCCGCTTCGACGTGCCATCCCGTCCGCTCGAACAGCGCGCGCAGTTCGTGCAGCGCGTACGCGCGGTGGTCCACGCGGACCGTCGCGACGTGCTCGAGGTCGTCCCCCCGCCTCCGGAAGAAGCGCCACTCGTTTCGCACGCGCGACGCATCGAGGTCCAGCCGGCGCATCTCGATGTGGACGAGGTCGCCGAACGCCTCGTACCCGTGCGGGTCGAAGTGGCGCACGATGTAGTCTCGGTTCGCGACGTAGAGGAGGACCGTCCCGCCCGGCCGAACCGCGTCCGCGTAGCCCCTCAGGATCGTGACGTCCGTCGGCTCGTCGTAGTAGCCGAATGACGTCCACAGGTTCAACGCCGCGTCGAACGGCGGCTCGCCGCGGAGCGCCCCCCCGAGCCGTCGCAGGTCGCCCACGACGAACCTCGCCCGGCCCGTGACCCCCGCCTCCCGGGCCTTCGTCCCCGCGCGCTCGACGAACGCAGGCGAGAGGTCGACGCCCACGGTCCGGAACCCAAGCTTCGCGAGGTGCGTCGCGTGCCGGCCGATGCCGCACGGCGCGTCGAGGATTCCCGCCCCCGCGCCCACGCCGTGCCGAGCGAGGATCGCCGCGAGGTCCTTCGCCTGCTCCTCACCGTGCGGCCACGCGCGCTCGTGGATCTCGAGCCAGACATCCGCATGCTCGATGAACATCTCCTCGGTCCAGTGGACCATCGGCTCGCCATCGTCCGCGTCGTATAAGCCATGGCCCGCGACGGGACGTCACGCGCGCCGACGTTTCTCGAACGGCCTCACGAAGCCCCGCGGGTCTTGCTCCAGGATTCTCCGCACGGCGCGCGGGAGGTCCGCCTCCGCGTATACTTCGTCGTACGCCTCGGGAGGGAAGCGCTCCACGACGGGCTCCGGCGCGACGACGAGCAGGACGATCTCCGGCGAGTGCTGCTGGAGGAACTTCGCGAGGACCTCGGCCTTCGCGTCGGCGTCGGGCGCGTCGACGGCCTCGAGGAGGAACAGGACGGACCCTCGTCGCACGACGATCCCCGGCCGGAAGGGGACGTCGCCCCGTTCGCCCTGGACGCGGAACCGGAGGGAGCGGTGCTCGTGGTCCGCGTTGCGGCGGCGCAACTCGTCGCACATCGCCCGCTCGAGGGCGGACTGCGTCGCGTGGGCGTCGGCGGGCGTCGGCCTAGGCCCCCTTGAGCCGCTCGACGACGGCCGTCGCGAAGGCGCCCGTGCCGACCTCCTTCGCGCCCTCCATCTGGCGCGCGAGGTCGTACGTGACGACCTTCGACGCGATCACGGACTTGACCGCGTCCTTGAGCGCCGCCGCGGCCTCGCCCCATCCGATGTACTCCATCATCATGACGCCCGCGAGGATCTCTGCGGTCGGGTTCACACGGTCCATCCCCGCGTACTTCGGCGCGCTGCCGTGGGTCGGCTCGAAGAGGGCCCTCGCGTCCCCGATGTTCCCGCCCGGGACGACACCGAGGCCGCCGACCTGCGCCGCCGCCGCGTCGCTCAGGTAGTCTCCCGTCAGGTTCGGTGTCGCGATCACGTCGTACTCGTCCGGGCGGAGGAGCAGCTGCTGGAACATGTTGTCGGCGATCACGTCCTTCACGACGATCGCGCCCTCCGGGACGGGCCCGCCCAGCCGCGACGCGTCGACCGCGGTCACCGTCCGGTCCGCGAACTCCTCCCAGGCGACCTCGTAGCCCCACTCCCGGAACGCCCCTTCCGTGAACTTCATGATGTTCCCCTTGTGGACGATCGTCACGGACCTCCGACCGTGGTCGAGCGCGTACCGGATCGCGCGGCGCACGAGGCGCTTCGAGGCGAACTCGCTCATCGGTTTCAGCCCGATCCCGCTGTCGGGTCGGACGCGCACGTTGTACTCGTCGTGCAGGATCTTGATCATGCGCTTCGCGCCCGTCGAGCCCTGCGCCCACTCGATTCCTGCGTACACGTCCTCCGTCGACTCGCGGAAGATGATCACGTCGAGCTTCTCCGGGTGCCGCACGGGCGTCGGGACCCCCGGGAGCCAGTACACGGGCCGCACGTTCGCGTACAGCTCGAGCGTCTGCCGCAGGGTCACGTTCAACGAGCGCAGGCCCCGGCCGACGGGCGTCGTGAGGGGCCCCTTCAGCGCGACGACGTGCTCCCGGATCGCGAGGAGCGTCGCGTCGGGCAACGGGTCCCCGTGCCGCGCCGCGGCGGCGTCGCCCGCGGGCACGTCGAACCACACGATCCGTCGTCGGCCGGCGTACGCCGAAGCGATCGCGGCGTCGATCGTCCGGCGGGCGGCCCTCGTGACGTCGGGGCCGATCCCATCGCCCTCGATGAGCGGGACGATCGGATCGTCGGGGACCTTGAGCCCCTTCGCCGCGATCCCGATGCGATGGCCCTCCGAGGGTGGCTCGAGGGTCACGCGCTCGGTGGGCATGGGAGACCGCGTCCGCAACGTCCGGGTGCCGCTTAAGACTGGCGGAGTCGCCTCACGGCCGCTCGTCAATCGGTACGTACGGCAGGTCCTTCGGGCCGACGTAGAAGTCGAGGGGACGCAGGATTCGGTTGTCCTGCCAGTACTCGAGCACGTGGGCCGCCCAGCCGGCGGCGCGGGCCGCCGCGAAGAACGGCGTCGACAGGTCGGCCGGGAACCCGAGGAAGTGCAACACGAGTCCCGAGTAGAAGTCCACGTTCGGATACACGCGCTTCGCGCGTAGCTCCCGCACGACGGTCTCCTGGACCGCCTCCGCGACACGGAACAGCTCCGGCTTGTTCGCCTCCTCGCTCAGCTCCCTCACGACCTCGCGGAAGAGGATCGCCCGAGGGTCGTACGTCTTGTAGACGCGATGCCCGAACCCGTACACCTTCCCGCCGGAGCGCAGGATCCCCATCACGTGCTCCTCCGCCGCCTCGGGCGCCCCGATCGCCCGGATCGTGCCGAAGGAAGCCTCGATCGCGCCGCCGTGGAGCGGGCCCTTGAGGGTCGCAATCGCCGCCACGATCGCGCTGTACAGGTCCGAGAGGGTCGACGCGGCGACCGTCGCGGCGAACGTCGAGGCGTTCATGCTGTGGTCCGCATACAGGACCATCGCCACGTCCACGATGCGCGCATGCCGCCTCGTCGGGCGTCCGCCCGTCACCATGCGGAGGAAGTCCTCCGCGTGGCCCCGCCTCGGATCCGGCCTCACGATCCGCCGGCCCGCCCGCAGCCGGTGGTACGCGGCGATGAGGGTCGCGAGCCCCCCGACGAGCCGCACGGACCGCCGGAGGTTCGCATCGCGCGAGACGTCGTCCCTCTCCGGATCGAACGCGCTCATCAACGAGACCATCGTCCGCAGGACGTCCATCGGCGGCGCGTCCCGCGGCATCCTCCGGAGGTCCTGGAGCAGCGCGGGCGGGAGCACCCTCGCGGCCCCGAGGTCCGCCCGGAACCGTTCGACCTCGCCCCGGTTCGGGAGCCTGCCGTGCAGGAGCAGGTACATCGTCTCCTCGAACGACGAGCGCTCCGCGAGGTCCCGGATGTCGTAGCCCCGGTACAGGAGGCGGCCGCGCTCCCCGTCGACGAAGCAGATGGAGGTCTCCTTCACAAAAACGTCGTCGAGGCCCTTGTCGATGCGAGGGACGTCGAGCGACGGCCTCTCCGCGTCGCCCATTGTTACCGCGCACAAAGGTCCGGGTCCTATTAATACGTGAGGCCCTGCGGAGCGTCGTGATGTTCGAGGACGCGCGTCACGCGCCCTCGACGAGGAACGCGCTCGCGATCATCGCGAGGAGGATCGTGGCGAGGTATGTCCCCGAGAACTTGTAGCCGGCCCACGCCGTCTCGCCGTCCGGATGGCGGACGAAGCGCGCCGTGAGCGCAACGAGGATGGCCCCGCCGACAATCGCCGCCCCGACGTACACGACGCTGCGGAACGACGGCGCCACGAGGAACGCGAACGTCGACACGGGGACGAGCGCCGTCGAGACCGCGATCGCGCGCACGGACGTGCGTTCGTCCCGGATCGCGGGCAGCATCGGGACCCCCGCACGGCGGTAGTCCTCCCGCGCCCGGAACGCGAGGGCCCAGAAGTGGCCCGGGGTCCAGAGGAACACGAGGAGCGCGATCAGGATCGCGGGCAGGCTGATTCCGCCCGACGCGGCCGCGGACCCGGCGAGCGCGGGGCACGAGCCCGCGAGGCCCCCGATCACGATGTTGCTCACATGGGTCCGCTTGAGGCCGAGCGTGTACACGCCCACGTAGACGACGAGACCGAGGCCGATCATCGCGGCGGTGAGCGCGTTGATCGTCAGGCCCGAGACGACGAGGGAGGTCCCCGACAGGCCGAGACCGAACGCGAGGGCCCGTCCGGGCGGGTCGATCCGGCGACGGGGCAACGGCCTCTCCCTCGTCCGGCGCATCACGGCATCGAGGTCCCGGTCCGCGAATTGGTTGATCGCGCTCGCGCCGCCCGACGCGAGGAGCCCCGTCGCAAGCAGGAGCCCGAACGTGGGGGGCACGACGCGGAACCCGGCCGTCGTGAGGTACCCCGCCGCGGCGACGAGCAGGAGAAGGGCCCCGATGCGGAGCTTCATCAACCGAAGGTAGTCAGAAAGCGCCACGCCGCCGGCCCGGTCCGCGCTAACGGTCTGCGGTCTTTAACCTTTTGGCGGGTCTCGCCTTCGCGCGACGGAACCAGTCGCAATCCCGGCGGACGGGGCACTCCGCACACTGCGGGTCCCGCGCCTTGCAGAGCGTGCGGCCGTGCGCGATGAGGGCGAGGTGCCACGCCTTGCGCTTCCCGGGAGGCGTCCATCGCTCCAGGGAGGCCCGGATCGAGCCGTAGTCGTGCGTCCCCGCGAGCCGCCATCGCCCCGCGATCCTCGCGACGTGCGTGTCGACCGGCATCACGGGATGCCCGGCGGCCATCGCGAGGACGACGTCCGCCGTCTTCGGCCCGACGCCGGGGAGGGACGTGAGGAAGTCGCGGGCCTCCGCCGTGGGCCGGCGAAGGAGCGCCTCCCATCCCGGTTCCTGCATCCGCGCGAGGCGGACCGCGACCGCACGGATCCGAGGTGCCTTCTGTCGCGAGAGGCCCGCGTGCACGATCGCCCCCTCGATCTCCGCCGCCCGCCGGCCCGCCAGGTTTCTCGGGGTGAGCGCTCCGAATGCGTCGCGCAACCCCTTCATGCCACGGCGTTCGTTCGCGACCGTCGTCCGCTGCGAGAGGATTGTCGACACGAGGACCTCGAACGGCGTCATGGCGCGGGCCCAGTCCTCGAAGGGGTATCGCGCCTCGAGGGCCCTCATCGTCCGCGTGAACGCGCGCCGGTCCACGCCCGCCGCAGGACGTCCGCACGCAAAAAGACCGGGGCCTCATCCGCTCACGAACGAGCGGACCATCGTGAACACGTTCCTCGGCCGCTCCCGTAGGCGGCGCGAAAAGTACGGGAGCCACCCCGGACCGTAGGGGATGTACTCGGCGACCCGGAAGCCCCGCCCGACGAGCTGCGCCTTGAGGGTGTCGCGCACGCCCTGAAGCATCTGGAACTCGAACGGAGCATCGTGGTCGCGAGACAGCTCGATCGCCCGGTCGATCATCCGACCGTCGTGACTCGCGACCGCGAAGTGCCGACCCCTCCGGAACAGCGTGTCGAGCAGCCGCAGGAACTCCCGGTCGACCTCGGCCCGTTCCTGGAACGCCGCATCGGCCGATTCCCGGTACGCCCCTTTCGTCAGGCGAATCCTCCCGCCGAGGTCGAGCAGGTGCTCGAGGTCGTTGCGGGTGCGGCGCAGGTTGGCCTGAAGGCACACGCCGACGCGGGGGTCGCGTTCGAGGAGCCGCTCGTACAGCCACAGGATGTCGTCCGTCGTCGAGACGGACTCCATGTCGAGCCACATGCCACGGCCCGACGCATCCGACGCGTCGAGCACCCGGGACAACAGGGAGAGGCTGTACGCTCGATCGATCATCACGCCCAGCTGGGTGGGTTTCACGCTCACGCCGCCGCGGATGCCGGCGTGCTTCATCGCGTCGAGGAGGTCCAGGTACTCCTGCAGGGTCGCTTCCACCGCCGCGCGTTCGCGATGATGCTCTCCGAGGAGGTTGACGATCGCGTGCACGCCCTTCGCGTTCGCAGCCTCGGCCACGCGAAGCGCATCCTCTCGCCTCTCCCCCGCGATCCATTGGCGCGCGACGCGGATGAGGAGCCCCACGATCCGCTCATTCCCGCAGGAGTCACAAAAAGGTTCCGAAGCGGCTCGCCGTCGGGATACGGAACGTGCCGACCGCGGCGAGCGCTGACGCCCGGAATCGGATCGATCAGATCGCGCGTCCGCACGTGATGCAGTACGTCGCGTCCGGCTGATTCATCCGACCGCAGCTCCGGCAGCGGACCTTCAGCTCGGGAGGCGGGTTCCAGACGCGGTCCCCGCCCGAGCTCCCTCGCGCGACGTCCACGAGCAGGAAGATCCACCAGAAGCGGAGGAGCAGCCCGCCGGCCGAGGTCAGGGCGATCCCGATTCCGCCCACGACGATGACGCTCCAGATCGAGGACCCGAGGATTCCGAAGTTGCCGCCGCTCAGGCCGAAGTTGATCATGGAGATGAAGAACGAGCCGGCCGCGAGGAGTGTGAGGATGAGACCGATGGTCAACAGGCCTGCGCCGACGAGGAGCACGACGGCGGCGTTCGCGAACAGCCCCGTCGTCTGCCGGCGGGGGGCGGCGTACGTCATGGGAACGGCACGCTCGACGAGGTGTCCGCAAATAAAGATATCAGTGGCGTTCCAGGAATCGAAACTCACACCGTCGGTCCTACCGGAGGTCCGGCGGCGCGACGACGACGTCCGCGAACAGGACGCCCTTCACGGTCTTGAGCCGGTCCGCGAGTTCGGACACACGACGGGCGTCGCCCTCAACGATGAGCACCTCGAGGCACGTCTCCTCGTTCAGGTGCGTGTGAGCCGTCGCCCGGATCGAGCCGATGTAGTCGTGCTGGCGATGCAGGATTCGATGGGTGACCTGGCCGACGTCGTGGCGGTACACGAAGGTGATCGAGCCGACGACCTTGCCGCCGGCGTCCCAGCGGCGCGCCGCGAGCGCCCGGCGGGCGAGGCTCCGCAGCGCTTCCGATCGGCTCGGGTACCCTTCGTCACGGACGAGGCGGTCGAGGTCCGCGAGGAGGGGCGCCTCGAGCGAGACGCCGATACGCTTCACGGTCGTTGTGCTACCCCCGTGACGTGCAAGTGCTACGGGGTGCATGAAGCTCGTGGCGAACGTTTAAGCAGTGTTACTGCCTGGGATCGCGTGCTACCGCCTCGCAGGAGGCCGCCGACTCGTGCCGCTCGATCCGATTCTTTTCGTCGGGCTATCCCTGGCGTTGGGATTCAAGCACAGCTACGACGCGGACCACCTCGTCGCGGTCTCGAACCTCCTCACCCGCAGCCCGAGCCTGAGGCAGACGTCCCTCATGAGCCTGAGCTGGGCCGCGGGGCACATGATCACGGCGACCGTCGTGACCGTCGTCCTCTTCCTGTTCCGGGACTACGTGCTGCAGGGCCTCCTCAACCACCTCGAGCTCGCGGTCGCGGTCATGCTCGTGGCGATCGGCGTACTCGGCCTCCTCATCGAGTTCGGCCTCGTTCACCGCCACCGGCACGTCCACGATGTCGAAGCGCACGACCACGTGCACGTCCACCTCCGCCGCGCCGACGAGCACCGCGCGATGTTCGGCATCGGCATCGTGCACGGTCTCGCCAGCAACGACGAGTTGCTCATCCTGTTCGTGGCATCCTTCGGCGTGGCGTACCTGCCCGGCCTCCTCGCAGGCGTCGGCGTCTTCAGCGTCGGCGTCGTCCTGGGGATGGTCGTCTTCGGCCTCGGAATCTCCTACCCGGTCCTCCGCTGGGGGTCCGCCCGCGTGCGACGCGTCGTGAACGTCGCGGCCGCGTCCCTGAGCATCGTGTACGCGGGCCTCCTGCTCCTCGGGCTCGGCGGCGTGAACCCGTTCTCGTTCGGGTAACCACGGGCAATGGCTTATCTCGAACCGACGGCCTCTCAGAACCGATGGACTTCCCGACGAGGCTCACGGAATCGCACGGCCTGGCCGACATCTTCGAGCTCGTGAAGCGCGCCGTTGAAACGGTCCTCGGTCGGAGCCGCGCGGGCCTCATGCTCGCCCTGGCGGACCTGGGCAACCACCCGCACGGCTTCCTCGGAGCCTTCTACCCGGTCGCGACGAACGTCATCGTGATGAACAAGGTTCCCCTGCTCCGGATCCGGGAGACGAATCCGGACCTGTACCGCCACTACGCGTTCTACATCCTCCTTCACGAGTACCTCCACTCCGTCGGCTTCGTGGACGAGCTCGTGTGCCGCAACCAGGCCCATCGGATCGCGCAGACGCTCTTCGGGCCGGAGCATCTCGTGACGCAGATCTCGGAGGACTTCACGCGGTTCTTCCCGAACCTCGTCTTCCCCGACGCCTCCTGGCAACCTCGGGAGCTGAGCCTCGAGTTCGTGCCCGGTTTCGACCGGGGTTCCGCGTCGTATTTCGCTTGATGAGAGCGACCGCGCGCTCGGCAGAAAGTGACTAATATCGAGGGAGCGTAGATTCCGCGTCCTCGGGGGAGGGGCGTGGTGCCGGACGTCTTCCGCAAAGGGATCGCGGAGTTCGTCGGCGCCTTCGCACTGATCTTCGTCGGTGCGGGCTCGATCGTCGTCACGGGCGGGTCGGACCTCCTCCTCATCG
>JBQTHW010000059.1:0-1778 GCA_052389495.1 Methanobacteriota archaeon
TCCGAAGGCGAGGCCGCACGAGGGCGCGCGGCACCCGTCGGCCGGTCGGCGGCCGCGCACCGGGGACCGCCGGGGCCCACGACGGCCGCAGCGTTGATGCCCATCGCGTCCGACGGGAAGTCCGCGCCCACAAGGTCTTTATGATGCCGTGGGCATCCGTGTCACGGAGGATCGGGAGGGGGACCGCGTGACGCAAGCGTCTCGTGTGGCAGCGTTGTCCGTCGTGGTCGTCTTCGTGGCGGCGGGATGGGTGGCCGGGGGCGTGATCGCCGCGAAGGACGGGCCGCGGCCCGTGCGCTACGACCTGTACTTCGGCGACCTGCACACCCACACGGCGTACTCGGACGCATGGGAGGGCACGCCGTGGGACGCCTTCGCGGCCGCCACCGCCGCCGGCGCCGACTTCATGGCGACGACGGACCACGACTCGTACGGGTACTGGATCTCGCCGGAGGAATGGGCCGACACCCTGGCCGCCGCGGACCACTTCACGACGGACACCTTCGTCGCGATGGCCGGATACGAGATCTGGATGGCGTGCACCGGCGAGATCAACGTGTTCAACACCCCGAACTTCCCGCCCGTGCCCAGGGACCCGGACCAGCGGCCCGTCCCCGGCTGCGGCGGACCGTACACGGAGATTCTGCCGGCCTTCTACGACTGGCTCGCTCAGCAGCCCGGGGCCGTCGGGCAGTGGAACCACCCCACGTACGTGACGCACAACTTCCACGACTTCGCCTTCTGGAACGAGCGGCGAGATGTGGGCATGGGGCTCATCGAGGTGTGGAACGACCATTGGTTCTACACGGAGGAGAGCTACCTCTTGGCGCTGGAGAAGGGCTGGCACGTCATGCCGACGGCCAACTCCGACACCCACTCCGCGGACTGGATCTCCGGCTGGGATCTGAGGACCGTCCTGCTTGCACCCCGCCTGACCCCCGAGGACCTGTACGAGGCGATGCGCGCGAGCCGGGGCTATGCCACCGCGGACAAGAACCTCCGCATACATTATGCGCTGAACGGCCAGGTCATGGGATCGACCCTCTCGCCCACGACGGCCTATGAGGCCTCCGTTCACGTCGAGGACCCGGACGGCGTCGCCATCACGTTGGTCGAGATTGTCTCGGACGGTGGGCAAGTCGTCGCCCGACTCGTCGCCGACCGCGCAGTCGTCGACTGGAGGACCACCCTCACGTCGGACACGGCCCAGTACTTCTACGTGCGGGTCAGCACGGCGTCAAGGCCCTCCAGCGTCCTCGCCGATTTTTCCGAGGAGGGCATCACGGCCGTGACGGCCCCGGTCTGGACGGGCCGCTGAGCGCGGACGCCCTCTCCGTCCTCCCGGACGAATGTCGAAACCACGCGGACGTACAGTTTATCCGGGCGCCTTGGATGCTCCATCGGTTCGCATGGACGTGAGCGCCGAGGTCCTCATCCGCCGGCCGAGGGACGTCGTCGCGCGCTTCGCGATGGAGCCCGAGAACGACACGAAATGGATCGGCGGCATCCGGGAGGTCAAGGTGATCACGGACCCACCCTTTGGGGAGGGGACGCAGGTCGAGCGTGTCGCGTCGTTCCGGCGGCGCCGGATCGAGTACGTGCTGGCCGTCGAGGAGCACGATCCCGTGGCGCGCCTCGTGATGCGCTCCATCAAGAGCCCCTTCCCGATGCGCGTGACGTACGAATTCGACAGGGCCGACGAGGGAACGCTCGCCCGAATCCGGGTCGAAGGCGATGCCGGCGGCTTCTATCGGCTCGCGGCGCCGATGATCTCCCGG
>JBQTHW010000060.1:0-4916 GCA_052389495.1 Methanobacteriota archaeon
CCGCCTACGGCACGGCCTGACGGAGCTCCGCGTACGCCTTGTATCCCTCGAGGGCGAGGAGCAGGCCGAGGACCGTCGCGAGCATCGTCTCCCAGAGAACGAGGGCCGGGGCCGGCTCCGGGAAGCCGATCGGCACGGAGGCGACCGCGATGAGGACGCCGACGAGCGCCGTGCCCGCGTAGGCCCAGGGTTTTCTCCTCCACGCGAAGACGAACAGGACGAGGACCAGGGGGACGAAGACCGCGAGGCTCACGAGGATGTAGATGTCCATCGGGCCGGTGAGGAGCGCGCCGATCCCGCCGACGACCAAGAAGATGAGGAACGCGATCTGGAGTCCCATCGTCGCCTTCATGCCCGTCGTCAGGCTCGCACCCATCCGCATTCCCGACTGCGGTCGCCCCTCCGCCACGTCTCCTCGCCCCCGGACAGACATCGCCCGAGGCTCCAAAAGCGTTTCTCCGGCGGACCTCACGAGGCCTCCGTGACCGTGTGCACAGAATGTCGCACGGGCCTCACAAGCTTGATTCTCTCCTGGAGCATTCGGCCTTTAATGGCTCGGAATCGGTTCACCAGAAGACGTATCATCTTCCGGCGGAAGGCCTTGCGAGCGAAGTACGGACCCATATACGACGAGATTCTTCGAATCCTCACGGGGTACGATCCGATAGACATTGCAGACCTGCCGGATGAATACGAGCCCGAGGTCGATACGATCCTCCCGCGCCTTGATAAGGCGCACTCCAAATTGGAGGTCCGCCGAATAATTCACGAGGAATTTGTGACGTGGTTCTCCGTCGGACTGGCGGGTCCCGAAACTAACTTCGACGAGATCTCAGCCGAAGTGTGGACGGTCTGGCGTCGCCATGGGATTTCGCGGTAGGCCGCCAGCCAAACGACGTAAGTCGCTCAAAGGACGTAGTCGCCGCTCAGCTTGCACGAGCAAGCCGAGTGCAAGATTGCTCTCTCCGTCCCGCGTGCGGTGATGCGCGAGCGACGATCTGCACGGGGTGCGACGGAACGGGAGACTCGGCGACTCATTCGACGGCTTTGCGTTCGAGTTCACGGAGGGCCGTGAGGACCCCTTGGCGCCCCGCAAACCGCCTCATCCCCCGGACATCGAGTCGCTTCTTCTGGCGGACATAGATACCGAGAGCGTCCTCAACATCCTGTTCGCTTCCGTACACGAGCTTCATGACGATCGTATGCTCGGGATCGGCAATCGGGAGCATCGTGCCCCGCCATCGAACGCGGACCGCATGGCGAATCGCGTCCTTTGCAACCGGTCGTGCGGCGGGCGCGAGGTCCACGTGGAACTCCGAGTGCGCGTCGTGGACGGTGCAGTGGGACCGCTCGGCGGCGGCGTCCCGGAGGTCCTCCGGGCTGACGCGGAAGCCTTGAGCTCGAAATGCGTCAGCCATCCCAGGCGCGTCTCCTTCACGGTAGTCGGCAATCACGTCCACGTCTGCCGTCGTCCTCGGAACCCCAAATGCTGCGACGGCGAGAGCCCCGACGAAGACGTGGTCGATCCCGGCCGCTCGCAGGGAGCGCTCAGCCGCTCTAACGACGGCGACGAACGATCGCCGCTTCGCCGGCATCTCGGAGGCTCCACGCCGATTCGATCAGGTCCGCCGTCATGTCGAGGGAGACGTACGAAGGTAGGTACTGCAGTCGCGTTGCCGATTGCACGAGCGTACGCACGCGATATTCCTCTCGCGAACGCCGGATCGAACTTCGCACGCTCAGGAGGAGCACCTGTAGCTATTTAGGAATTGCCCGGGGGAGGACGAAACGCATGCGGTACCAAGACGGGAACTGAAGGGCATGAGACAATCTGAACAGATCGTTCCACCAGGGAGTTCCCTGGATGTACCGCCGTGGCGCCAGTAATGCGATACCACCTGAGGCGCTACTGTTCGTCATCGGAGAAGGATCCCTCGCCCGGAGGCGAGAATGCTTCACGTCCCCACTTTCGTCGCGCCTTGACCTTCTTCTGTGGCTTCTCAGGCTTCCCCTTCGCAGACGTCAATTTCGTAAATCGTTCGTTCTGAAGGATCTGGTTCCATCGCTCATCCGGTTTCTTCTTCGTCATGTCGGTCAACAAACACGAGGTGCAGCTTTAAGGATGTGCGTCAACCCACTAGAAGAAAAAACGTACCAGAAACCCAGCGTGTGATGATCTGCGCGCATCGTAACCGGCGTTCGCGCGGCGGCGGGTGCGAGATGCGGCTGCAGCCATCTTCATTACTCCCCGGGCCCATCGCCCGACGATGGCGCAGGAAGGGTTCGTCCCGTTCCGGGGATATCGGACATGGTATCGCATCACCGACGATCGGGTGGAGCCGGACAAGCTGCCCTTGGTCTGTCTTCACGGAGGTCCCGGCGTGCCGCACGACTACCTCGAACCCCTTGAGGGAATGGCCGCGACAGGACGCCGGGTCATCTGCTACGATCAGCTCGGATGCGGGAATTCGGATCAACCCCACGATCCGTCCCTCTGGACGGTCTCTCTCTTCGTCGACGAGCTCGCATCGGTCCGGGAGGCCCTTGGCCTGGATCGCATTCACCTCCTCGGCCATTCCTGGGGAGGGATGCTCGCGATGGAATACGCGCTGACGCGACCGGAGGGTCTTGCGAGCTTGGTTGTCGCAAGTTCGCCGGTCCACATGCGGCAGTGGGCCACGGAGGCGAATCGGCTCCGCGCCGCGCTCCCGCCGGACGTTCAAGAGACCCTTGCAAAACATGAGAAGGCGGGCACCACGGACGATCCGGAGTATGTCGATGCCATGCTCGTGTTCTACCGTCGGCACATCTGCCGGAGCGACCCCTGGCCGGATTGCGTGAACCGCTCGTTCGAGAAGCTGATGAAGAACCCCGAGGTGTATGCGACGATGAACGGACCTAGCGAGTTCACCGTGATCGGCAACCTGAAAGACTGGGACATCCGGCCCCGGCTCAATGAAATCCGTGTTCCGACCCTGGTCACCTCGGGTCGCCACGACGAGGCGACACCCGCAATCATGGAGACTCTGCACCGCGGCGTTGCAGGATCCGAATGGGTCCTCTTCGAGAACAGCGCCCACCTTGCCCACGTGGAAGAGACGAGGCGGTACCTTCAGGTGCTCGGTGGATTCTTGGATCGCGTTGAATCGAGAATGTGATGGACGGCGGGCCGTGACGATCTGCTCTACTCGTCTTTCACGAGTTGCCGGCGAGTCCGTATCGATCCTAGCTTCCGGAGGCAAGGGATAAGTAGTTGTGTGTTATTATACCACACATGACCAACCGCGCCCGGCACGTGGCCCAGTACCAGGACTTCAAGAAAGGGGCCGAGCTGGAGGCCAACCCACCCCAGCTGCGCGTGGAAGCCGTCTTCCTGGCCGTCTTCCATCTCATCGACGCGTGCTCGGCATCGCACAACGTCCACATCAATAAGCATCAGCGAGTCCGGTACGAGGTAGGCCGGAATCTGACGATTCTTGGCGACCGTACCGAAGCGGTCTGGCTGGCCTTTCAGGACATCGAGACACGCCTGCGGCCCAAGTTCGTATATGGAAAGAGCTGGCGCCCCGCGGATTTCAAGGCCGCGTTCGAGAGAGCCGCTAGGATCGAGGAAATCTGCCGGGAGGTCCTGAAATGAACCCCCCGAAGTTCGAGGACTGTCTCCGCGACGTCCGCCGTTACCTCGCGGAGCGGCGTGAAGTGAAGTCGGCTCTCCTGTATGGGTCGGTCGCCCTCGGCACGGCCGGGCCCGACAGCGACCTCGATCTGCTAATCGTCGCTCCCCGAGACTTCCACGAGGAACTTGCACGGGACCTGTTCCGTGTTGGGGCCCCCCATGACGTGACAATCAGCCCTTACCTCGTGGAGCGGGCGGAACTAGACACCCTCGATCCGCAATTCCTGGAATCCGTCACACGGGATGGCGTCCCGATTAAAGGGAGGGCCTTGGATCCCTCCGTTCGGCAGCTTCGGGTGGAACCATACCAGTTGGTCACCTTGCAGCTGGATCGGCTCCATCACGGAAAGAAGGTGGCGCTTTCCAGGGATCTCTACGGCTATGAGTCCGTGAGGAGATACAAACGCAAGACATATCGGAGCCGCAAGGAAGGTCTCGTCGAGAAAGTCGGGGGACGGAAGCTGGGACGGGGAACCTTCTTGATTCCCGCCCGAGCTTGGCCGCAGCTGGAAGCCCTCCTGCGGAAGCGGGGTGCGAAGAGGTGGGCCTTTACCGTGTGGGTCCAAGCCACCTCGTGATGCCGAAGAACCGGCCGTACAAGCCAGATGCGGAAGGAAGCCAGGTGAAGGGCCCCGAATAGGCGTTCGATAGAGCGGGCCGAAGAAGTAGCAAACACACGAGCGAGCGCGTCGGAGACAATCTGCATAGATCTTCACATGATTCGGATGCTGCCTCGCTTTGTCCGGCTCTATGCCTCGAAGTCCGTCGCCAGATAGGCGGCGGTAAGGTAGGTTTGCGAAAGGGATGTCCCGTACGAAGCGGACAAGACGATTCGGATAGAATACGGTCCGTCTCGGCCGCTCGCGTTGAAGTACACCGCCTCGAAGCTCAGGTCGATCGCCGTCGCTCCGACTCCGGCGAACCCGTCGACTCGACGGTATGCCGAGAAATAGGGATCAAGGTCGAGGTATGCTTCCAATACGAACCACGTGGAAACCTCGAACACGAGTTCCACGCGGACCTCGAGCCATTCGTACAGTCCGTTCCCGTTCGTGTCGACGCCTCGATCCTGGATCGAGAGGAAGCTCACCAGGTAATCGAACTCCTCATACCGATACGTTCTCGCCCGATTGGACGGTGTATGCCTCGTTCGAGACGAGACCGTATCGGTATGAGGAGTTCGATTACCTGGTGAGCTTCCTCTCGATCCAGGATCGAGGCGTCGACACGAACGGGAACG
>JBQTHW010000061.1:0-12363 GCA_052389495.1 Methanobacteriota archaeon
CGGCCGGCATCGCAAGCGCGGCGACGGCGAAGGCCGTCACGGCGATCGCTGCGACCAGGCGGGGGTGCGTCAGGATCCACGTGCCCACACGGTTCAGGGTCTTCATGGCAAGTCGAAGATACGTGTCACGGCAGTAGATGAAGGGTGTCCGCCCGATCTCATTAACACGCGTGATTCTCGCCGGATGAGAATCACCGTGACGGACGCACGGGCGGCGTCGGACGGTTCCGGACCGATCCGTGAAACGACTCCGATCGGCTTCACGGGGAGCTTGGGTTCGCACCACCTCGAGCTCGCGAGACGCCAATCGCTCGTGCGACTCGGCGCGGCCGGGATGTCCGCAGGCGATGCGAGGTCCCCGTGTCGGCGACGCGGACCGACATCGTGGTCCGACGCGGCGTCGGTGTCGCGAGGTCTACGACACATAGAGTATCAGGCGCGATAACCGTCCACGAAGGGATTTACATTCCCCGAGGAACCGACGCCCAGAGGCCTCCGCGATGCGGAGGCATCGCCGGACGATGCGCATGCAGTCACATGGCCGACTCGCCGCAGGCCTCCTGCTCCTGGGCCTGGTTGTGGGCACCTTCGCGCCGTGGACGGCCCCGTCCAGGACGCTCGACGGCACGTTGCTGGACGGGCGCGCCGCACCGTCCGTCGAGACGATGGCGCCACCCATGTCCGTGACCTTCGATGTCGCCGCGGACGCGTTCGTCGACGGGCGCAACCCGGACCGAAACACGGGCGGGAGCGACTACGTTGTCGCGGGCGGCGATCCGGCGAACGCCAGCGCGCTCCGGAGCCTGTTCCACTTCAATGTCACGGGGATTTCGACGACCGCGGTCATTCTCGACGCAACCCTTCGGGGGTACGTCGCCCAGGGCGCGGCGGGTCAGACCCTCGACGCGCACCGCGTGCGTGCGCCGTGGACGGAGGGCTCGGGCAGCGGATTCGCGTACCGCCGCGCGATCACCGTCACGGAGACGGCCGGCGTCTCCCGCCTCCGAGAGCCCGTTGACCTGGTGTTCGACCTCCCCGTCCCGCTTTCGACCGTCGTGGCGGGGGACTTCCGGATCTTCGACGACCAAGGCCAAGAGGTCCCCAGCCAAGTGTACGGCGCACGGTACGACGCAAACGGCAGCGTGACGCAGGTCCACGTGGTGTTCGGGGCCACGGTGGCCGCATCGCAGAGCGAGACGTTCTACCTCTACTGGGGAGACCTCGTCCCCACGGTGCCCGCGTTCCGGAGCCGGACGCCGTGGACGCAGCTGTGGACGGCGCCGTTGACCCCCGTGCGATACGCGCCGCTCACCGCCGCGGACGTGAACGACGACGGCATCCTCGAAGTCATCGTGGGCACGATGGACCGGCGCGTCGTCGCCCTGACCTGGAACGGGACGGGGCTGCCCACGACCCTCTGGACGTATGCGGCGGCCGACGTCGTCGACTTCTTCTCGACGGTCGTCGACGTGGACGGCGATGGCACGCTGGAGGTCCTCTTCGCGACGACCGGGACCGATAACCGGATCTACGCGATCGACGCGAGAAACGGGACCTTCGAGTGGCGGAGCCAGGCCCCCACGAACGAGATCTTCCGGTCCGCGGCAATCGCGGACACCGACGGCAACGGAAAGATGGAAATCTACGTCGGCTCGCGGGACGGGTTCATTCACGCGCTCAACGAGACCGGGTGGCCGATCTGGTCACGCGCCCTTGGCGGGTCGTACTGGGGGTACGGGGTCGCCATCGGCGACGTCGCGGAAGGCCCCGAGCCGGAGATCGTCGTGACGGCGGCCTCGGCGTCGGCAGGCCGAGTCCAGGTCCTCCGAACGGACGGCTCGTTCGTCTGGAACCAGACGCCCACCGTCCGCACGGCGACCGTGTCGCCGAGTCTCGGCAACCTGGACGCGGACCCTCACCTGGACATCGTCGCCGGGGACACGGCCGCCAACGGCGACCAGTTCGCCCTCCAGGGCGTCGACGGTGTCCCGCGGTGGCAGATCTCGACAGGCTCGGACCAGTTCGGCGGCCAGATCCTCGTGGACTTCGAGGACGACGGCCAGCTCGAGACGATCTTCGCGATGACCCGACGCTGGACGGCCCGCGCGGTCGACTCGGGCGGCAACACGGTCTGGGACCACGTGACGGGCGACGACATCTGGGGCTCGTTCGCGGCGGCCGACGTGGACCTCGACGGCGTGGAGGAGGTCCTGTTCGGAAGCTTCGACCAATCGTTCTACGTCGTCAACAGCACGAACGGCCTCGTCCAGACGATGTCCGTCGCGCCCGACTGGGTCAGCGCGACGTCCGTCATCGCGGACCTGGACGGGGACGGAACGATGGAGGTCGTGTTCGGCTCGCGCGGCGCGATCTACGCGTACTCGACGAACAGCCTGGGCCACGACTTCCGGACCGGAGGCTACAATCATCGGTACACGGGCCGCTTCCTCGACGGGAACTCTCCGGACGGCGCTCCCTTCCTGCAAACGTCGTGGGGCACCGTCGAGAGCCTCAGCGGGGCCGGTGTCACGTGGCGGACCCGTGACGGGGTCGCCATCTGGGCGAGCCCCGGGACGGACTACGACGCGACCATCCGCGCGCCCGCCGCGGTGGGCGGACCCGTATGGCTTGCCTGGAACGTCACCCCGATCGTCCAAGCATGGACGAACGGGAGCCAGCCGATCGCCGGGATCGTGCTGCGCGCCCGCAACGAGGGGGTCGCGGGACTGACGACGCTCCTCAGCCGCGAGGGCGACCCGCTGCTTCGCGCGACGCTCAGCATCGTCTACTTCGACGCCGTCGCGCCCGAGATCACCCCGCGCGTTCCGAACCAGCAGGCCATCGAGGACGGACCGCTTTGGACCCTCGACCTCCTCGGCTTCGCGACGGACCCCGACACGCCCATCGATCGCCTTCGCTGGGACCTCTCCGGGGCGAACGGATCCCTCTACGACTTCAGCGGCGGGAACATCACGGGGAACCATCGCCTCCAGTTCCTGCCGAAGCCGAATGCGTGGGGGAACGACGCGGTCGACCTGTTCCTGTTCGATGACGATGGGAACTACGCGACGCAGTCCCTCTGGGTGAACGTCACGCCGGTGAACGACGGCCCGTACTGGAACGGACCGCCGACGACGCTCTACGTGCAGTACGGGACGCCGTACACGTTCGACTTCGACCCGTACATCGTCGACATCGATACGCCGAGGACCGGCCTCCAGCTCCGTGCGGACGACGCGGTCCACACGTCCGTCTCCGGGTTCCGGGTGACGTTCTCGTACCCCTCGAACTACCCCGACCAGTGGGACTTCATCGTCCTCACGGTCGACGACGGCGCCCTGTCGGCAGGCGAGTCGATTGCGGTCCGGCTCACGACGGACACGCCTCCGCAGCTGCGCACGCCGCTGCCGGACGTCACCCTGACGGAGGGCCAGCCGGTGACGACCGTGTTCGACCTCGACGATTACTTCTTCGACGCCGACAACGACGCCCTGTTCTTCAGCCGCGGGTCGGCCCAGGTCGCGGTGACGATCATTAACGCGGGGCCGCAGCCGCGGCTTCACCAGACCGATATGGCGGCGCCTGGCGAATGGTGGGGCATCGAATCGGTTACGTTCCGGGCGTCGGACCCCACGGGCGCGATCGTCGAAGACACGATCCTCGTGACGGTCATCCCCGAGAACGACCCGCCCGTCCTGGAGCCCACGCCTCCGTACGTGGTCCACTACGACGTGCCCTACGCGTTCGACCTCACCCCGTACGTGAGCGACCCCGACAACAACCTGGACGAGATCACAATCACGACGTCCCTCCCGGAGATCACCGTGCAGGGGCACGTGATGACGATGCTGTTCCCCCAGGTCCGGGGCGCCCTCACGGCACCGTACACGCTGCCCCTCACGATCTGGGCGAACGACGGGATCGACACGACGTTCCGCGTGACGACCGTCACGATCAGCGATGACTTCCCGCCCGAGCTGCGGAACGGCACGGAACTGCCCGACGTCACGTTCTTCGAGGACGACGTGCTCGCGGACTACATCGACCTCGACGCGTACTTCCTCGACACGGACAGCGCGACGATCTTCTACTACTCCGGACCGGATAACATCACGATCGACATCGATTCCGTGAACCACACGGTCGACTTCTCCGCCCCTCGGGATTGGTTCGGCTCGGAACTCGTGACGTTCCGGGCGACGGACGACGAGGGCGCGTACGCGGAGGACACGATCAAGGTCACGGTCCGCCCGGTGAACGACGCCCCGTACTTCACGGGACTCCCCGTCCTACGGTCGAAGGAGCGGACGTTCTTCTTCAACGTCCGGGACTTCGTCGTGGACGTGGAGAGGGACCCGCTGCAGGTGACCAGCTCGAGCGGGTACCTTGTCGTCCAGGCGTTCCTCCTCGTGTTCTCGTACCCCGAGGGCGTCTACGAGGAGGAAATCAACCTCACCGTGACGGACGGGAAGGGCGGCGAGGGATACGCAATCCTCCGGATCGAGATCGAGCGGCCGAACCTGCTCCTCATGCTCCTCCCCTGGGTCGTGGCCGCCGCGGCCGGGGCGCTCGTGTTCGTCGCGACGCGCGTCCTGCGGAGCATCGTCGAGGAGGTGTTCCTGATCTACCAGGGCGGCGTGCCCCTGATGCACCTGTCCAGGAGCCTCACGTCGGACAAGGACCCGGACCTCATCGCATCCATGTTCACCGCGATCCAGAGCTTCATGAACACGTCGTTCCAGTCGATGGGCGTCGGGGACGTCAAGGGGATCGAACTCGCGGACCACAACGTCGCCGTGGCACGCGGCAAGTACGTCCTCCTCGTCGTGCTGTACCGCGGGCACGAGTCGAACCGCCTCGACAGACGCGCGAACGAGATCGTCGTGGACATCGAGAAGCGCTACGGGGAGGTCCTGAAGGCGTGGAACGGGGACCTCGACCGTCTCTCGGGCGTGAAGCAGCTCCTCGAGCGGATGTGGGGCGCGAAGGCGAAGGGCGACCTCGAGAAGACCCTGGAATCCCCGCCCTCCCCGCCGGAGATCCCCGCCTAGGCGCGGGACGAGTGCAAGTTCAAGTGCGTCCGGGGCTTGGCTCGCGCGGATGGCGTACGACCACACGTACCGGCTCCGGGTCGCCGCGCCCCGCCCCGTGGTCTTCGAGCGCCTGTTGAGGATCGAGCACCTCGCGCGGTGGTTCTGCGGATGGGCCCGGATCGAGCCCAAGGTCGGCGGCTCGTTCAAGTTCGGCGGTGAGACGTGCATCTTCCTGCCCGAGGGGACGGCGTGGTCGACGACGATCGAGCAGGGCGAGGTCCTCCACCGCTTCGCGTTCACCTGGCCGATCCGCGACGCTCGGACGCGCGTCGCGTACGACCTCGAGGACGACGGCGAGTCGGCGTGCGTGCTGACGGCCCGCCACGTCGGCGTGCCCCTGGAGACCAGCACGTGCGGATCCGTCCAGGACGCGTGGCGCACGTGCCTCGGCAACCTGAAGGCGATCTCGGAGGGCCGCGCGGACGGCGTCCGACCCGAGCACTCGCCCGCGGCCGGACCGGAGGTCCGTCTCACGTGCCTCGTCGAGGCGGCGGCGGACCGCGTGTTCGACGCCTTGGCGGACGCGGACCAGGCCGACCGCTGGGCCTCGGGAGGCCCGCCGTCCGGGGCCGTCGAGGTCGATCGCCGGGCCGGGGGCGCGTACTCCCTCGCGGACACGTACGGCGCGGGCGAGATCGTCGACCTCCAGGAAGGCCGCCGCCTGTCGGTCCGATGGGCTGCGGCGGCTCCGGAGCGGCGGCTCGTCTTCGAGCTCGAGTCAAAGGCAAGCGGGACCGCGGTGTACGTCTCGTTGAGCGGCTACGGGAGCGGCGACGCACCGCGGGCGCTCCGCGACCGCGGTCGGTGGTCGGACCGCCTCGTCTGCCTGAGGAACCTCATCGAGGCGGGCGACCCGGGTTTCCTCGACCCGTATCCGGCGCAGGTGCGCGAGACGTAGCCCTCAGGTGCGCGCGGTGGGCGCGCGGTCCTCCAGGACCGCCATCGCGGCGTTGTGGCCCGGCGCGCCAATCACTCCGCCTCCCGGGTGGGCGCCCGCGCCGCACAGGTACAGGCCTCGGACCGGCGTGCGGTAGCGGGACCAGCCGAGGACGGGGCGGAAGGAGAGCATCTGGTACGGGAGGATCGCCCCATGGAAGACGTCGCCGCGCGTCAGCCCGTACTCGGACTCCATCTGGGCGGGGGAGACCCAATGCGTCGCGACGACCGCCCGGCGGATGTTCGGCGCGTACGCCTCGAGGACGTCGAGGATCCGATCCGCGAAGCGCGGCGCCTCCGCCTCCCACGACCCGCCGGCAAGGTCGAAGGGAGCGAACTTCGCGGACACCGTGAGGGTGTGCATCGTCGGGGGCGCGACGGTCGGGTCGTTCGCGGACTGGATGAGGAACTCGAGGAACGGCTCCCGGGACGGCCGGCCCGCCTTCGCGTCGTCGTACGCTCGCTCGAGGTAGTCCATCGACGGGGCGATGTCCTGGATCGCCCGGTGGTGGGGCTGCAGGTCCGTACCCGGGATCGCCGTGAAGTCCGGCAGCTCCCGCAGGGCGAGGTTGAGCTTGAACGAGGACGCTTCCATCCGGATACGAGACACCGCGCGGACGAAGTCCTCCGGCAGGTCCCCCGCGTCGACGAGGCGCAGGAACGTCCGCTTCGGGTCCGCTCCGCTCAGGACGACGTCCGCCTCGACGCGCGTGCGATCCGAGAGCTCGACGCCCGCCACGGCGCCGTCGCGGACCAGGATCCGCGACACGGGGGCGTTCGTGCGGATCGTCGCACCGAAGTGGCGCGCGGCGCGGGCGATCGCCTCCGTGATCCCGCCCATCCCCCCGCGGACCCAGCCCCACGCGCCCTTCACGCCGTCGATCGTCCCGAGCGTGTGATGGCCCAGGACGAACGCGGTCCCGGGGGTCCGCGGGCCCGCCATCGTGCCCGCGACGGCGCTCGTCGCGAGGGAGGCTTTCACCTCATCGGACTCGAAGTAGTCGTCGAGCATGTCCGAGATCGACATGAGCAGGATTCGACGCAGGAAGTCCTCGGCCTCGGGCGTTGTGACGAGCGCAGCGAGGTCCGCGAGAGGGACGGGGGGCGCGAGCAGGGTCGGCTCGACGAGCTCCGCGAACTCCGTCCAGAACCGCTCGTAGCGCGGGAGGGCCCGGGCGTCCGACCCGGAGAACTTCGCGACCTGCCTCCCGTTCCACGCCGCGTCGTCGCGGTAGAGGAGGTAGCGCCCGTCCGGGAACGGGAGGAACTGGGCGGGATCGAACGCATGCTCCTCGAGCCCGAAGCGTGCGAGCTCGAGCTGTTCCTTGATCTCGGGGCGCAGGAGCCCGGAGGTGTACGCCAGGGTGCTCACGCGGAACCCCGGGTGGATCTCCTCCGTGACGCACGCGCCCCCCACGAGGCTCCGGCGCTCAAGGACGAGGACGCGCAGCCCTGCCTTCGCGAGGTACGCCGCCGCGACGAGCCCGTTGTGCCCCGCGCCCACGACGACCGCGTCGACGGATGCCATGGTCCGCGCAGCGAAGTCGGACGACGGATAAATGGATTGCGCGCGACGCCCGCGTCAGCGACTCGTCTCGTCCAGGATCGAGCGAGCGGCACGGAAGATCGCGTCGAACGCGGGCTCCGTGAGGCGACCCGTGGACGTGTTCCGCTGGCTCGGGTGGTACGACGCGACGAGGACGACGGGCGGGAGCGGGATCGCCGCGCCGTGCCGGAAGGCGGGCCGGGGTCTCGGCACGACGTGCCCCAGGGCGGACCACGCGCGGAGGAAGGCGTCCATCGCGGCGTGACCCAGGACCACGACCGCCCGCATCGACCCGAGAAGGACGAGCTCCCGCTCGAGGTACACCCGGCAGGCCGTGAATTCCCTCGGGGTGGGCCGGTTCTCCGGGGGCGCGCATCGGACCGCGGCGGTGACGTACGCGTCCCTCAGGACGAGTCCATCGTCCCGCGCGACGGACGTCGACCGGTTCGCGAAACCGGCGCGATGCAACGCGCGGAACAGCCAGTCCCCGCTCCGGTCGCCCGTGAAGATGCGGCCCGTGCGGTTCCCCCCGTGCGCCGCCGGAGCGAGGCCGACGATCGCGAGGCGGGCGTGCGGATCCCCGAAGCCGGGGAGCGGGCGGCCCCAGTACGTCCACGAGCGGAACGCGGCGCGCTTCGTCCGCGCGACGCGTTCGCGGTACGCGACGAGTCGGGGGCACCGACGGCAGACGACGATCTCCTCGGCGAGGGCCGTCCACCCGCGCCCGTCCGTCGCCCCGCGGTGCGAGGTCATGCCTTCTTGTGCGGCGGATCGTAGAAGGGTCTCGCGACGACCGTCGCGGGCGCCGTCTTCCGCTCGCCCTCGACGGTCACCTCGAAGTCGACGACCGTGCCGAGCGCGGAATGCGCCGAGGGCACGGTCGCGAGGCCGATGTACTGCTTGAGGGTCGGCGACCACGTCGTGCTCGTCGCGTACCCGATCTGGCGTGGCCCCGAGTAGATCGGGATCTTCTCGCGCGTCGGCGTCTGGGGCGACTCCGGCGGGAGGTCGTGCTCCGTGTACAGTCGCACGACACTCGGCCAATGGACGCTGATCCCGACCGTGCGACGCGGCACCCCCCGGCGGGTCTGCTCGACGAGTGCGGCGCGGCCGACGAAGGGTCCCTTCTCGGCGGACACGGCCCAATCCAGCCCGAGCTCCCACGGCGTGTAGCGCTGGGATTCGATGAGCGCGTGCCTCGAGGGCATGAAATCGACCTCCGCGAGGATCAGGCCCGCCTCGATCCGCGCGACGTCGAGCGCCTCCATCCCGGCGGGGACGATGTCGTGGCCGCGGCCGTGCTCCATGAGGGCGTCCCACAGCTTCTCGGCGCGGTCCCAGTCCGTCCACAGCTCGTACCCCAGGTCGCCCGTGTAGCCCGTGCGGGAGATCTGGACCGGGACCCCGTCGAACTTCGTGGAGACGAACCGGAAGTACTTCAGCTTCTCGACCGCGCCGTCCGCGGCCTCCGTGAGAATCGCGCGGGACGTCGGGCCTTGCAGCGCGAGCGCCGCGACCTCCTGCGAGACATCCTTGATCGACACGTCGAGGTCCATCGCATTGTCCTCGAGCCACCGCAGGTTCGGCTCCGCGGCCGTCAGGCGGTACACGCCGCCCCCGAAGTTCCACAGCGTGCCGTCGTCGACGACGTGGCCGCGGTCGTCGCACCACGGCGTGTAGTAGATCTGTCCGGGAACGAGCTTGCGCGCGTCGCGTGTCACGACGCGGTTGAGGAGGGCGAGGGAGTCCTTCCCCTTGATCTCGTACTTGTAGAGCGGGGTGATGTCGAGCAGCCCGGCGGAGTGCCGAATCGCGTAGTACTCCATGGAGCCGATGAGCTGGTACGAACTCGCGGCCAGGTATCCGGCCCATCCCCGCCACTCCCAGCTCTCGCAAATCGCGGACGTGCGCGAATGGAACGGGGACTCGCGTAGCACGAGGTCACCTCCCGCGGCCCGGCGCGATCGCACCGATGCTCCACGGTGTGGAAGTCGCGCGATGGCACCTCCGAGGATAAATTTATCGGGAGCGCATGGCGCATCGCGGATGTCGACGCGCCGATGTGCGGAGCGATTTCCCTCCCGACAGAAACGCTTTAACCCCCATCCCGTTACCGCTCGCGCGGGGCGCCGCATTCCATCGCACACAGGTGGGAGGACACCGAATCCATGGCCGCAACGGGGTACGACGCGATCGTCATCGGCGGGGGCCACAACGGCCTCACCGCCGCCGCGTACCTCGGGAAGGAGGGCCTCAAGGTCCTCGTCCTCGAGCGCCGGCGCGTCCTCGGAGGCGCCGCGGTCACGGAGGAGGTGTACCCCGGGTTCCGGTTCACGGAGCTGTCGTACGTATGCAGTCTGATGCGCCCGGAGGTCATCCGGGAGCTCAACCTGCCCGCGCATGGGTTCCAGGTCATCCCCCAGGACGCGAGCTTCACCCCGCTCCCCGACGGAGACTACCTGTACTACCGCGGCGACAACCAGGAGGCGATCGACGCGGTCTCGAAGTTCTCCAAGACGGACGCGGAGAACCTCGCCGTCTTCTCACGCCTCATGACGCGTATGGCGAAGTTCGTCGCCCCGATGCTCATGATGACGCCGCCGGACCTTCACTCCCTGAGTCCGTCGAACCTGATGAGGCTCCGCGAGCTCGCGAACCACTTCAAGAGGCTGAACGAGGAGGAGTTCTATACGTTCCTCGAGCTCATGACGATGAGCTCCGGGGACTACCTGGACCAGTGGTTCGAGTCCGAGCCGCTCAAGGCCGGCCTCTCGTCGAGCGGGATCATCGGGACCCTGCTCGGCCCGCGGTCCCCCGGTACGGCGTACGTGCTGATCCACCACTACATGGGCGAGATCGACGGTTCGTACCGTTCGTGGGGCTTCGTCCGCGGCGGCACGGGTGGCGTGAGCTACGCGATCGCGAAGGCCGCGCAGTCCTACGGCGTCGAGATCCGCTCGAACGCCGAGGTGAGGCGCATCCTCGTGCACGACAACCGGGCGGTCGGGGTCGAGCTGGCGAACGGCGAGAAGATCTACTCGCGGATCGTCGCGTCGAACGCGGACCCCAAGCGGACCTTCCTGAAGCTGGTCGAGCGGAGCGAGCTGCCGCAGGACTTCGTCGTGGGCATCGAGAACTACAATGTGATCGGCTCCTCGGGCAAGGTGAACCTCGCGCTCAAGGAGCTGCCGAAGTTCAAGGCTCTCCCGAAGGCCGGACCCCACCTGTCCGGCGTCATCACGATCGGCCCGGACACGGAGTACATCGAACGGGCGTACGACGACGCCAAGTACGGCGACTTCTCCCGGCGTCCGTACATCGACATGTGCCTTCCGTCGACGCTCGACCCCACGATGGCGCCCGCCGGGAAGCACATCATGTCGATGTTCGTCCAGTACGCGCCGTTCAACCTGCGGAAGGGCACGTGGCCCGAGCGACGCGAGGAGTTCGGGGACACGGTGATCGACACGATCGAGGAGTACATCCCGGACGTCCGCAAGATCATCCTGCACCGGCAGGTCATCTCCCCGTGGGACATCGACAACGAGTTCGGACTCACGGGCGGCAACATCTTCCACGGCGAGCTCACGCCGGACCAGCTGTTCTTCCTGCGGCCGGTGCCCGGGTGGGCGCAGTACCGCAGCCCGATCAGGGGGCTGTTCCTGTGCGGCTCGGGCGCCCACCCCGGAGGCGGGATCATGGCGGCCCCCGGTGCGAACGCGGCGCGGGAGGTCCTCAAGGACCTCCGACGGCGGAGGGCGTGAGCGATGGAGGGCGCGGTCGACGTCGTCGTGGTCGGCGGAGGCCACAACGGCCTCGTCGCCGCGACGTACCTCGCCCGCGGGGGACGGCGCGTCGCCGTCCTCGAGGCGCGCTCGACCCTCGGCGGGCCCGCGACGACGGAGGAGATCCGCCCCGGCTTCCGGGCGCCGATCGCGTCGCTCGTGGGCCTGATGCGACCGGAGATCATCCGCGACCTGAACCTCGCCGCACACGGACTCCGGTTCGTCCCCTTCGAGCCCGCCGTGACGTCCGTCGGCGACGACGGACGCGTCCTGCGGCTGTACAACGACCCCGCGAAGTCCGCGCAGGAGATCGCGAAGTTCAGCGCGAAGGACGGCGAGTCGTACGGCAAGTTCCACGAGTTCCTCGTGCGGATCGCACAGACCCTGGACCCGCTCCTCCTCCGGACGCCCCCCGACGGGCTCCGGATGTCCCGCGGCGAGCTCGTGTACTTCGGCCGGCTCGCCTGGCGGGCGCGGAAGCTGGGGAAGTGGACGATGGGGCAGGCGCTCCGGTTTCCCCAGATGGCGCTCCGCCTTTCCCTCGCGGAGTGGTTCGAGACGGAGCTGCTCCGGGCGACCCTCGCGGTCGACGCCCTGATCGGCCGGTGGGCGGGCCCGTGGTCCCCCGGGACGTCGTTCGGCCTCCTCCACCGCTTCTGGCCCGCGGTCCACGGGGGCGCGTGGGCGTTCGTCCGCGGCGGGACGTCCGCCCTGACGGACGGCCTGGCGGCCGCCGCCCGCGGCGCCGGCGTCACGATCCGGACGGACGCGCCCGTCGCCCGCCTCCTCACGCGGGACGGCCGGACGACCGGCGTCCAGCTCGCGTCCGGCGAGACGGTCGACGCGCGCGTGGTCGCATCGAGCGCGGACGCGAAACGCACCCTCCTGAAGCTCCTCGATCCGTCCGAGCTCGAGCTCGACGTGCAGCGAAAGATCCGGCACGTGCGGTCGACGGGCGGGCTCGCGAAGATCAACCTCGCCCTGGGCGCCCTGCCCGACCTCA
>JBQTHW010000062.1:0-11236 GCA_052389495.1 Methanobacteriota archaeon
GAACCGGGCACGGAAGGATTATGGTCCTCGGCGCGTGCTACCCCCTCGTGCACCTGGCCTCGCCCTGGGCCCTCACGACGGAGGACCGCATCCTCCTGTACCTCTCGGACTTCCGGAACATGGACGAGCGGTACGCCCTTCCGCAGGCCCTCACGCAGAAGGCGATCGCGTACGCCGCCGGGATCCACCGCAAGCACGTTTCGCGATACCTCGACGACATGGCAAAGGACGGCCACCTGACGGAGCGGAAGGGCCACATCGAGGGCGAGAAGCAACGCATGCTCGCGTACTTCCTCGCGCCCCGCGGGTGGGAACGGGCGCAGGCGATCAAGGCGCGCCTCGAGGGAGTCCGCGTCCCGGTCCGCGTGAAGGGCGAGGTCCGCCACATGACTCTTCAGGAGATCGACGCGGCGACGTCCGTCCACCTGACGTTCGCGGACATCGTGCGGGAGGCGATGGGCGTCGAGACGCTCGACCTCGAGTCCCTCGAGTCGATCGACGAGCGACGCAAGCGGGCGATGGACGAGCGCGTCGCGCAGCTCGAGAAGTACACGCGGGCGATCATGATCGCCTGGAAGGACGGCCGGGTGAGCGCGACGGAGCGGCTCCTCGTCGACCAGGTCCGCGAACACCTCGGCATCACGCGGGAGGAGCACGAGCGGATCGAGCGGGAGGTCATGGAGGAGGTGCTGTCGAACCGCGGCTCCGTGTATCGCGCCGTCGCGGAGGAGGCGATCGAGGACGGCGCGATCAACGACGAGGAGCGTCAGCTCCTCGAGGTCCTCCGGAAGCGGCTCGGGATGGCGCCCGGCGAGGTCACCGCGATCGAGGCGGGGCTCCGGCCGGGCTAGCGTGCGACAAACAGGCGGTACTTCTGCGCCGGGTCCCCGATTTCCATCTCGATGCGCTTCGCGATGAGCTTCTCCGGGTGGTGGACCGCGCCAACGCGGGTCTCGAGGTCCTGAAACGTCTTGAAGGGCCCCTTCTTCCGCTCCTCGAGGATCGCCCACATCGTCTTCTTGCCGAGGCCGGGGAGCAGCTCGAGCATGTGGAAGCGCGTCGTGATCGCCTGGGCGCTGTTGAAGAACCCGACGAACCGTTCCTCCTTGCCCTTCACGATCTCCGCGACGACGAACGGCATCTCGTTCTGCGCGGCGGTCGTCAGCTCCTCGAAGCCGACGCGCCGCTTCACGTGCAGGATCTCGTTCCGCAGGCCGACGTCCTTGCCGATGTACACGCGTTGCCCGAGGCCGAGGTCCGCGTCGCCCTTCGGCGTGAGCTCGAACAGCTTGAACTCGTCCTCCCCGAGGGCGTACGCGAGCGCCTCGCGTCGGAACTTCGACTGGTCGGGATGACCTTGCGGTAGGGAGTCGAGGATGCGGGCGTAGTCTTCCACGGGAATCGCCTCGCTCAGAGGTACTTCAGCACGATCTCGAGGACCTTGTCCGCGTCCTCTTTCGCGAGACTGAATCGTTCCTTCGCGAAGACCGCACGGACGTCGTCGAGATGGGTCGGCATGAGGTCCGCGATCTTCACCGCGTTCCCGGGAGACATCATCGGGACCGCCATCAGTTCCTTCACGATGAACGGCACCTTCGCGGGGTCGACCCGCGCGAAGAAGGACGCGTGGGACAGCGCGTACGACTGCTCCTGGTTCAGCTCCGCGCGGGCCGCCTTTTCGGCCTCGAGGAGGGCCTTGATTTCCGCGAGGGACAGGTATTGCTCTTCCATGCGGGGGCCCCCCTCTGGCGCGCCTCAGAGGCTCCGGCTGGACGTGGGCCACCTTCGTGTTGCCGCCGACGCGCACGCCGACGACGTAGGCGCGGCCGCGCGACTCCCGCACGGTCCCCGTCAGGCCGTGGAACCGGTGGTGCGGCCACCCCTTCTGGACGCTCGAGTCGATCACGATTACGACCCGGTCCCCGGGCTCGAACGTCTGGAACGAGTGCGTGATCGTGGAGAGCCCGCGCTCGCGGGGGCTGCGGCGGAACTTCTGCCGCGTCTTCTCCATGATGCCCTTCGAGGCCTTGACCACGCCGTTCACCTCGCGTCGTGGACGTCCAGGACGTCCAGCTCGAGCACCTCGCACGCCACGCCGAGTCGCTCCGACAGGGAGGGCCGGGTCCGGCCGCCGTCCCCGTGGATCAGCTCCTTCACGTACGTGCCGGCGTCCGCCGTGACGCGGACCTCCGCGAGGTCCCCGTCCGCGCGCAGGAGCTCGGCCGCATGGAGCCGTCGATGCCGTGTGGTATCCGCCCGCCGATGCGCGACTCGGGATGGGGTGCGCTGGGCTACGGGTTCGGCGAGTAGAAACGACAACCCTTCTTTAAGCTTTCCCTCGTCGACGGGAGGGACGAGGCGCATCAGGACGCGGTACGTCTTCGCCGCCCGGTCCTCCTTGATCGCGACGACGTCGGCGTGGGAGGCGGCCTCGAAGCCGTCGACCTCGACCTGGCCCGACGCGTTGACGTCCGCCGCCGCGGACCCCACGTCGACGTGCCGTCGACGGGGCTCCTTGACCTCGAGGACGAACGGCCGGCCCCGCCCGAGCATCCGCGCGTCGATGTCCTCGCGTCCCATCCCGTGGAGCGCGTGGGCGGTCCCGCCCGTGCGCGCCATGACGGCCGCCGCAAGGACCTCCTCGACGCTCGTCGGGTACATCTTCCCCGTGCCGCCGCAGCGCGCGCAGCCCTTCCCCTGGCAGCGCCGGCAAGGCCAGCGGGTCTGCGGGATCCCGCGGACGAGCTTGCGGTACCGCCCCTTCAGGAAGAGGGCGTGCACCTCGACGTCGACGTGGTAGAACTCCGTGTCGACGACCGCGACGACGTCCGGATGGTCGCGGTCCGGGCGCCGGCCCGTGCGCGCCTCGACGCGCTTCCCGATCTCGCGGTTGACCTCCGCCTTCAGCGGCTCCGGCGCCGCAACGCCGAGTTCCGCCCACAGCGCTTCCTCGCGCGCGGCGACCTCCGGCGCGATCCTCGACCCGACGAGGAACGTGTCGTGCTCCCACGGCTCGAGCCCCTCGACGACGAGGCGCGCGAGCGTGTCGTAGTCCGACGTCAGGCCGGTGCACAGCCAACACGGGCCATCCGGAACGCCGGTGGCGTCGCGAACCGCACGCCCCCTCGCGTCGTTCGTCGTGCCGTGACCGAGGTTCCCGAACAGCCTGCCGAGGCAGGCGTCGTCCAGCCGGCGGTCGCCGAGCCGCGTCCAGTCGACGGCCCGGGCCGCCTCGAGGACCTCGTCCACGCCGACCCGAAGGCGGGGACGGGATAAAGGTTCACGCGAGGCCCAGCGCCAGGCCGAGGAGCAGGTTCCCGAACGCGAGCGCCGTCACGACAACGTACGCACGCTCGCGATCCTCCGCGAAGGACAACAGGCTCGCGACGACGCGGACCATCGGCGTGAAGACGAGGACGAGCACCCCGAGGCTCAGGAAGGCCGCCGGGGTGAGCCGGAGAAGCTCGTCGTCGAGGGACCTCAGGCCCACGGGGACGTCGGGGAGCGGGCCCGCGCCCACGGCGCCCAGGAGGAACCCGAACACGACGAAGCCGACGGACACGACGATCCCGCCCCGGAGGACGTGGTACACGAGCCGGTTCGTGTCCTCGACCTCGGAGAGGGCCGCGCGGCGCAGGGCGGCGAGGCGCCTCTGGACGGCCACGAGGGCGGTCCGGGGCCCGATCAGGGGACCACCGCCACGTCGAACGCGCGGAGTCCCATGAGGCCCGCAATCGCCGCGAGGAGCACCGCGAAGACGAACCGGACACGTTGGGCCCGTCCTCGGAGCAGGAGGCGCGCCCCGACCCGTGTCCCCGTGAACACCCCGACGATCACCATCGCCGCGAGGCTCGGGTTCACGAGGCCCCGCGCGTAGTAGATGAACGCGCTCGCCGCCGCCGTGACCCCGATCATGAAGTTCGACGTCGCGACGGCGGGCTTCATCGGCACGCCCATGAGGACGTTCATCGCGGGCACCTTCACGAACCCGCCGCCGATGCCGAGTAGGCCGGAGAGCGCGCCGGCCAGGCCGCCCACGGCGAACCCGGCTCCCGGACGGCCGACCCGGTAGCGGTAGACGCCCTGGTCCTCGTGGTCGAAGTAGATGCTCGATAGGTCGAGGCGCGCGGCGAACGTCGAGTCGCGCCCCGGGCGATACACGCGGTCCTTCGCGCTCTCCCGCGTGATGGCCATGTACACGGCCGTGTACAGGACGACGGCCGCGAACAGCAGGAACAGGTAGCGAGCGTCGACGAGGACCGCGAGGCTCGCGCCGACGACCGCGCCGAGCGTCGTCGCGATCTCGAGGAACATCCCGAGGCGCAGGTTCACGAGCCGGTCCCGAACGTAGACGGACGCGGCCCCCGACGAGGTCGCGATCACGCCGATCAGGCTCGTCGCGACGGCGACCGGCAGGTCGACGCGGATCCCGAGCGTGAGGAACGGGACCAGGAAGATCCCGCCGCCGACGCCGAGGTACGAGCCGGCGAGGCCCGCGAGGACCGACGCGACGACGACGAGCAGGAGTTCCTCCAGCGGCGACATCGACCGCCGGAAGGCCCGGCCTCGATAAGATGGTTCCCCGGAGGCGGCGAGGGACGGCAACTCTTTAATAACGGCGCCACGATGGAGAGGCCGATGGCGCGCCAGCGCGACGCCGGCTTCCACTCCGCCGCGGGTCTCATCCGGTACTTCGACCAGGAGGACGAGAAGGCCCTCAAGGTTCCGCCGTGGACCGTCATCGTCCTCGCCCTGGCCCTCGGGGTCGGCGTCGTCCTCGTGGGCTACTTCTGGCCCGTGTAGACGCGCGCCGGCAAAGCCTTTTCCACGCGCCGGTCGTTGCGGCCCGGGTGCCGCGCAGGCCTGTCGGCGACGAGGCATCCCGGACGTTCCTTCGGCTCGCGAACACGCTCGACCGTTGGCACCGGGAACGGTCCGGGCGGCAGATCAAGCCGTGGGACCTCGACCCCGCGCGCCTCCCGCTCTTCCGGTCGTGGCGCGAGGTCGACGAGGCGCTGCGTGGACTCGAACGGCTCGCGCGCGGCCTGCCGCGCGGGTTCCGACGGGACTGGCTCGGGGACCACGTGCCGACCCTCCGCGCACTCGTCGAGCTCGTGAAGGGGCGCGTGCCGTCCCTGCCGGACCAGGTCCGGGACTTCTACGATCTCCCGGCCCGGCCGGCGAAGGAGTCCGACCTCGACGCCCTCCGGCAGGACATCCGCATGGTGCTCCGCGCGCCGCGCGGGGCGGACCTGAGGCAGGCCGTCGACGCATGGGAGCGGCAGCGGGGGATTGCGCGGGAGGCGGTCCTCCCCACGATGCGTGGGTACCTGCAGCTGGCGCGGCGCGCGAGCCGGAAGCTGTTCAAGCTCCCGGCGTCGGAGCGGGTCCGGCTCGTCGCGACGCACGGCCGCTCGACGTCGGGCGTGTGCTGGTACACGCGGGACTACCGGAGCGACGTCCACCTGAATGCGGACCTGCCGTGGACGTGGCCCGCGCTCCGCGACATGGCGGCCCATGAGGCGTACCCGGGGCATCACGTGCACCAGGCGACGCGGGAGTGGGAATACCTCGAGGGCGACTTCCCGCGCGAGGCCGCCGTCAGCTTGGCGGCGTGCCCCATGGCCGGCGTCGAGGAGGGCCTTGCGGAGACCGCGATGGTCTTCATCGGGTGGGACAAGACGCCGGAGGACCGCATGACGCTCCTCCTGAACCGCCTCCGCTGGGGGACGGAAGTGAACCTGGCGTGGATGGTCCACCGGGAGGAGCCGCGGTCCGAGCTCCTGCGGTACGCGATGCATTCGGGCCTCGTCGACTGGAAGGCGGCGATCCGCGACGTGCGGTACGCGAAGGACCGCGTTTGGGTCTCGTACGCGTTCTGCTATTGGTACGGGACGTCCTTCGTGAGGGAGCAGTACGAACGGCTCGGTGGCGATTCGTCGTTCTTTGACGTCCTGTACTGGAAGCCGCACACGATGCGGACCCTTGCGAAAGCGTTCCGGCGCGTGTGACCGCCCGAGCCTGCGTCGGCGTCAGCCCGGCCTCGCGGGAAGCTTCCGGCTCTCGCTGTCCGTCGAGGCGCCGCCGACCGGGGTCGTGCTCGTGCGTCCCTGGAAGCCGCAGTGCTCGCAGTGCAGCCACACGCGTGAGGACAGATAGTACCAGTTCCACGTATGCTTGCCACACTGAGGGCAGATCTCCGGGTGGCCCGCCTTCATCATCCGTCGACGAAGAAGCGCCGACGTACATGGACCTTTCGCGGTCGCGACCGCAACCTTTACGGGCCTCGGCCGGCATCCCCGCTGCAGGGGGAGAGTGTGTCCGTTTCCTGCCTGCGTCCGTCGTCGCGCCGAATCCTCGTGCTTGCGATGATCGTCGCCATGGGACTCGTGTTCGTGACGGTCCCCGCGCCGCGCGTGTCCGCGCAGATCCTCGTCGACGCCGTGAGCGAAGTGACCACGTTCTTCTTCACCACCTACTACTCGCTTGGGCTCACCCAGGACGACTGCATCGAGGTGCTTCTGTTGCAGGGGGTCATCCTTGCGGACCGATTCGACGTCGGCTGCGGGAGCGCCGGGGCCTTCGCGTTCGGTTTCCTCTTCGCGGATGTCGCGCCGGGCGGGTACACGTTCGAGGTGCGCTCGACCTCGACGACGGACGTCTTGTTCAGCCGCTCGTGGATCCTCCCCGCCCTGACCATGACCGTGGACCTCAGCGCGTCGACCGCCGACACGGGGGACCTCGTTGGCGTGACGGCAACGTTCGGCATGGCCTTCGACGGGCCGGACGCCTACCTCCGACGCGGCACGCTCACCGTGGACGCGGGCGAGCCGTTCTCCACCTCCGTCGCGATCGAGATTCTGAGCCCGGTGTACCTGGCCTTCTTCGGGCTCGAGCCCGTGAGCGACTTCGAGACGTACGCCGCGACCGTGCCTCTCGCTTTCGGCACGGCGGGGACGAAGTCCGTGGGCGTCACGTTCGATGACACCGTCCACGCGCTGTCGAGGACGACGCGCCTCGTCGTCTCGGATCCGAACGAGGGGGAGATCGCCGCCCTCGAGGACGAGATCGCCGAGCTGAGGGACGAGCTGAACCGGTCGAAGTCCCGGGTCACGACGCTCGAAGCGTCCGCCTCGGCACTGGGTTCGCTCCTGTCGATCGCCGCGTTGGTCTTGGGGGCCCTCGCGGTGGTCGTGGCGGTCCTCGCTCTGCGTGCGACCCGGCGTGTGCGGCCGCCGATCCCTCCTGAACCCCGCGCCCCGACGCCCGCCGCCGTTTGGTCCATGGCGCCGCCGTCGGCGCCGCCCGCGCCCCCGGAGGGACCGCCGCCCCCGCCCGCGGAGCCTCCCGCGTACGACGAAGGGGCGGGACCGAGGACGGAGCCGGCCGACGAACTCTAGGCTCCCGTTCGTTGCGCGCGACGCTCGCGACCGGATGGGGGAACAGCGCCCAGGGCAGGATTTGAACCTGCGAGGCCTTGCAGCCAGCGGTTTTCGAGACCGCCGCCTTACCGGGCTAGGCGACCTGGGCAGCGTCGTGTCGAATGAGCCGGGGCTCCATAAGATTTCCGCATGGGCGACACGCGGTGAGGAACCCTTAAGGCACGGTCCGTCCTCGGACCGCCCGATGCGGATTGTCGCGGAGCTCGTCCCCCGTCGTGAGGCGCGCTCCCTGGAGATCCGCGAGGCCGGGACGGGGCTGGACCTCCTGACCGTGCTCGATCTCGCGCCCGACGCGCATCTCCTCGTCCGGGACGATGTCCCGATCCCCCTCGACGAGCCGCTCGAGGACGGCGAGACGATTCGCGTGATCGCCGTCGTGTCAGGAGGCGGAGCGTAGCGTGCCGGCGACCCTCGTCCTCGTCCGTCACGGCGAGATCGTCCGGCCGACGGACACGTCGAACTTCGACCCCGCGCCCCTCACGGACCGCGGACGCGCGCAGATCGCCGCGCTCGCTGCCGCGTGGCCCGTCGAGCCGCCCGCCGCGCTGTACGCGAGCCCCCTCCGGCGCGCGATCGAGAGCGCCCAGGTCCTCGCGGAGGCGTTCGGTCTCCCGATTGTCGTCCGTCCGTGCCTCCAGGAGTGGTCGCCGGATGCATCGGGCATTCCGCAGGCGGCCTACCTCGCCCTCGAGGCGGGCGCCTGGGCGGACCTCAATCTCGTGCCGCCCGGCGGGGAGTCCCTTCGGATGGCGGGGGCCCGGGCCCGGACGTGCGTCGAGCACGTCGCGCGGGATCGTCCTGACGGAACGTCCGTCCTGATGGGCCACGGCACCCTGTTCTCCCTTCTGACGGCCTCCCTGAAGGCCGCTCGTCCGACGGCCGCGTACAAGGCCTCCGTCGGCTTCGGCCACGCCGCGATCCTCGGAGCGGGTTCCGGGCTGCGGCTCGTGCGGGACTTCGCTCCCTACGGCACGTCGAGCTAGGCGGAGGCGAGGCGGTCCGCAAACGTTTATGACGCGGGCTCAATTGGGCGGCCCGGGATCGCGTGGGTTCTGACGCGGACGAGATGCTCCGAGCCCTCGGGCTGCGGAGTGTCGACGAGCTGTTCGCGGACGTCCCCGCGTCCGTGCGGACGGCGCCGGCCCTCGCGCCGGGCGTCTCGGAGCTCGAAACCGTCACGCGCGTCACGGAGATCCTCGCCGCGAACCGCTCGATGGACGACATGCCGATGTTCCTCGGCGGAGGCGTGTACGACCACTTCGTCCCCGCGAGCGTGCGCGCGATCACGGGTCGATCGGAGTTCTACACCGCCTACACGCCGTACCAGCCCGAGCTGAGTCAGGGCATCCTCCAGGCGCTCTGGGAGTACCAGAGCCTCGTGTGCGAGCTCACGGGGATGGACGCCGCGAACACGTCGATGTACGACGCGTCCACGGCCCTCGGCGAGGCCGCCCTGATGTCCCGTCGCATCCGCGGCGGCGACGTGTTCGTGATCCCCCGCGCGGTCCGCTGGAACCGACGCTCCGTGCTCCAGAACTACCTGCTCGGCGGCGGCCTCAAGGTCCGCGACGTCGACTACGACCGAGGGACCGGCATGCTCGACCTCGCGAAGCTCCGTGAGGCCCTCACGCCGGACGTGTGCGGCGTGTACGTCGAGTCGCCGAACTTCTTCGGCCGGCTCGAGGAGCAGCTCGAGGAGGTCCGCGCGATGGCCGAGGACGCCGTCCTCGTCGTGGGGATCAACCCGATCGCCCAGGCCGTCCTGAAGCCTCCGGGGGACCTCGGGGCGGACATCGTGATCGGGGAGGGCCAGGCCCTCGGGAATCCGCCGAACTTCGGCGGGCCGCTCCTCGGGCTCTTCGCGTGCCGCCAGGAGCACGTCCGGAAGATGCCCGGGCGCGTCATCGGTCTCACGCGGGACGTCAAGGGCCGCCGCGCGTTCTGCATGACCCTGCAGACCCGGGAGCAGCACATCCGACGCGAGAAGGCGATGTCGAACATCTGCACGAACGAGTCTCTGCTCGCCGTCGCGGCGGCCGCGTACATCGCCGTCCTCGGGTCGAACGGCCTGCGGTCCGTTGCGGCGGACAACATCCGGCGGGCGCGGGACCTCGCCGGGGCGATCGACCGGATCGGCGGCTACGTCGCGCCGCTGTTCAAGGGCGCCCACTTCAACGAGTTCACGGTGCGCGCGACGAAGGGCTACGAGCGCGTACGGAAGGGCCTCCTCGAGCACGGCGTGCACGGAGGGATCGCGCTGAAACGCTACCTGCCGGAGCTCGAGGACGTCGCCCTCTTCACGACGACGGAGCGGCACCGGCCGGAGCACTACGAACGCCTCCTCGCGGCCCTGGAGGACCTCGCGTGACATTCCGGCAGGCGGCGTACGACGAGCCGCTCCTCTTCGAGAAGCGCTCCCAAGACGACGTGAACGTGGACCTGCGGGACCTCGTGCCCGCGAGGCTGCGCCGCGAGCGCCTCGGCATCCCGAACCTGCCGGAGCACGACGTCGTGCGGCACTACACCCGCCTCTCGCAGATGAACTTCGGAATCGACAGCGGCTTCTACCCGCTCGGTTCGTGCACGATGAAGTTCAACCCGAAGTACGCGGAGGAGCTCGCGGCCCTGCCGACCGTCGCCCGGCTCCATCCCGACCAGGACGAGTCGACCGTCCAGGGCGCCTTGCACCTCCTCCACGAACTCCAGGCCGCGCTCGCCGCGATCTCGGGCATGGATGCGGTCACGCTCCAGCCCGCCGCGGGCGCGCAGGGCGAGCTCACGGGCCTCCTCCTGGCGGCACGTACCACCGTGACCGGGGCGAAGCGCGGACCCAGGTCATCCTGCCCGACACGGCCCACGGGACGAACTTCGCGAGCGCGGGCATGCTGGGCTTCGAGATCGTCGAGATCCCCTCGGAGGACGGCCGCGTCGACCTGAAAGCGCTCGCGCGCGCCGTCGGCCCGAAGACCCTCGCCTTCATGCTCACGAACCCGAACACCCTCGGGATCTTCGAAGAGCGGGTCCTCGAGATCGCGGACATCGTCCACGACGCCGGCGCCCTCCTGTACTACGATGGCGCGAACCTGAACGCGATCCTCGGCAAGACGTCCCCCGGCGCGATGCGCTTCGACATCGTCCACTTCAACCTGCACAAGACGTTCACGACGCCCCACGGAGGCGGCGGGCCCGGGGCCGGCCCCGTCGGCGTGCGGAAGCCCCTCGACCCGTACCTTCCCTACCCGATCGTCGCGACCGACGGGCGTCGGTACCGCCTCGACTACGACCGACCGAAGTCGATCGGCAAGGTCCGTGCGTGGTACGGGAACTTCGCGCTCCTCGTCCGCGCGTACGCGTACATCCTTCGCCAAGGCGCGGACGGCCTCGCGGCGAGCGCGGAGCGCGCCGTGCTCAACGCGAACTACACGATGGCCCGGCTCAAGGGCGTCCTGGACGTCCCGTTCGGCGGCGTGCGGAAGCACGAGTTCGTCGCGAGCGGCGCCTCCCTGGGCCCGAAGGGCGTGCGGACGGTCGACGTCGCGAAGCGCCTCATGGACTTCGGGGTCCACCCGCCGACCGTGTACTTCCCGCACCTCGTCGAGGAGGCGCTCATGGTCGAGCCCACGGAGACGGAGACGCGCGAGACCCTCGACGCCTTCGCGGACGTCCTCGCGAGGATCGTGAAGGAGGACCCGCAGACCCTCCGGGACGCCCCACACCACACGGCCGTCGCCCGGGTCGACGAGGTGCGCGCCGCGCGGGACGCGATCCTGAGCTGGCGCACGGCGAAGGCGCGG
>JBQTHW010000063.1:0-9376 GCA_052389495.1 Methanobacteriota archaeon
AGGTGTTCCTGGAAATCGAGCAGTGCCTTAGCCTGTCTCGACTTGATTCTCAAGTATGGCGATAACTTTCCGAGCAATTTCGCAGCAGCGGCATTGGTCCAAATCAGGGCATACGAGGGTTTCCACATGCGGCTTCTTTGCCCAACGGCAGACATGACACCGCCCAAACCCTGCCTGATGTCGACCAAAACCTCCCGATTCGTGTTATAGACGGATATTCTCAGGCAGTATTCGGGCGAGCGGCCGCGGCGACAGATCCGGGCGAGCCCAAGATAGCCTTCACCGTCAACGAACCCGGCCAAGTATTCGATTGGGACCAATGCTGTCTTCTACGCCTGCGAGAGCCTACTAGATTGCCGGTGGGGGTCGGCGAAAGTACTAGGTTCGCCGGTCCCCTCCTTCCCCCTTCTGAGCTCGAAATTTGGCGCTTTCCAAATCGAGCTGGAAGTCCTCGTCCTTCGCTTCGCCGGGGGTGAACACCTTGCCGGCCTCGAACTCGAGCTTCTTCTCCTGCTTCTTTCGCTTCTTGGGACGCTCTTCAACCTGCTGCTGGACCATCGGCTTCCTCCAGTTTCGTGGCGTAGGGATCCGGGAGGTCGATCCGCCGCCTCGTGCCGTCGTTCACGACTATCAGTGACCAATCGATGAGCTCGATATTGAAGCTGTCGCACAGATTTCGCCGGAGCTTCGCACGCGTGTCGTCCGGCGGCTCGCGGATCGCCGCCTTGATCGCCTCGTCGTCCGTCGTGCGGTCGACCAGCCCGGCCCGCTGCCTCTTGTAGAAGAGGGACCGCTCCGCGGCGATCTCGGAGTACTGCTTGCAGGCCATCATCTCGACCTCCGGGCCGATCTTGCCCTCCGCGGCCTCCTGGATCGCGAAGTAGCGGTCGACCCACTCGACCCTCCGCGCCACGTCCTTCGACCGCTTGTTCTCAAGATCGTCAAGGACCTCCTCGAGGATCCGCAGGGCGCGCTTCTCGCGGTGGTCCTCCACGATCGTCTCGATCTTCGCGAGGTAGTACCGCTGGACCTCGATCGGCGAGACGGTCCGGCCGTCCTCGAGCTCGACGCCCCACTGCTCCGGGTTCCGCGTCTCGACGTTGTGCCACAGGTCCCGCACGGGGTCCTTGAGCCGCGGGACGTCCTCGAGGTTGCCCGCCTCCATGAGCTGCAGGACGGCGGACGTCGCGAAGTGCCGGAGCATGATCGCCGTCTCGTTCATGAGCGCGTCGCCGACGATCACGTGGAGCCGGCGCCACCGGCGGCCGTCCGCGTGGGGCTCGTCCCGCGTGTTCAGGATGCCCGTGTCGTGCATCGTCTCGCCGCTCACGACGGTCGACGTGAGGTAGGCGCCCGGCGACAGGACGTACTTCCCGTCGAGGATGTCCCCCGCGCCCGTGTAGATGAACCGCGTCGACAGGTGGGGGACGAACTCCCGCACGTAGCGCTGCGGGAACGCGACGTCCCGGGAGACGCAGTAGTTCTCGTGCGACCCGTACGACGTGCCGTCGGGCGAGGTGTTGTTCTTGAACGCATGGAGCTTGATCCCCTCGACGAGGTACTTCTCCTCCATCACGCGGCGGATCCAGTCGAGGATCTTCTCCCCGGCCTTCTCCCAGATCACGACGTCGAAGAAGTTCGACGTCTCCGCCGTGCTGAGCTCGAAATGGCCGACGTCGTAGTAGGCGCGGGAGCCGTTCACGAGGAACTCGCCCGCGAGGTGCAGATCGCTGTCGCGCAGGAGGTCGAGCGCGAGGGTGTGGGGGTCGAACCCCATGGACCCCATCTTGCGGCAGAAGAGGGTGTACTCGTGCTCGGTCCCCTGGACCATCTTCTTCATGCATCACCCGACCATCGGGTCCGCACCGGTCCGGAAGACCTCCCGCTGGCGCTTCTCGTACACGTACATCTCCGTGATCGCGTGCTCCTTCGACTCCTCGTCGACGGCCGCCTCGATGTCCCGCAGGGTCAGGCCCTCCTTCTTCCGGTCCGCCTTCTTGCGGGTGATCACGCGCTTCACGAAGTTCTTCTTCGCCGTCTTCACGATCGCCTCGATGATCGCGCCGGAGACGATGTCCTTCCGCTTGACGGTCTTGATCGCCTCCTTCGCCTCCGTGTCGAGCTTGACCTTGACCCACTTGTTCTCCCCGTACAGCTCGTCGAGGATGTAGCGGCGGAGCGCGTCGACGGCGGCCTTGTGCCCTTCGTGCTCCGCCTCGAGCTCCTCCGAGACGGGGAGATCCTCCGTGAGGTAGATGTTCACGATCTCCTCGGCCGCCTTCCGGTCCGGCCTCGGGATCTCGATGATCTCGTCGAACCGCCCGGGACGCAGGAGGGCCGGGTCGACCATGTCCGCGCGGTTCGTCGCGCCGATCACGAAGACGTCGCGGAGGGAGATGAGGCCGTCCATCTCGCTCAGGATCTGGGCGATGATGTTCTTGTGCACGCCGGACGTGTCCATCATCCCGCGGACCGTGAACAGGGCCTCGATCTCGTCGAAGAAGACGATGCTCGGGGCCTTCTCGTGCGCCTGGCGGAAGATCTCCTTGATGATCCGCTCGCTCTCGCCGACCCACTTCGACAGGACGTCCGCGATGCTGACGTCGAAGAACGTCATCTCGTTCTCCGTGGCGATCGCCTTCACGAGGAGCGTCTTGCCGCACCCCGGAGGCCCGTACAGCAGGATGCCACGGGGCGCCTCGAGCCGGATCTGCTGGAACAGCTTCGCCTCCTGGAACGGCAGCACGACGACGTCCTTGATGCGCTCGATCGCCTCGCTCAGGCCGCCGATCACCGCGTACGGCACGTTCGGCCGCTCGCCGAGCAGGAGGGACTTGACCTCGAGGTTCGGCAGGACGTCGAGGACCTCCATCGTCGGCGGGAGGACGGAGATCTGGAAGCCGGGCTTGAGCTTCTTGAGCGTGCCCTTGTCGCAGTCGATGAGCCGCTTCTCCATGTCGCCCTCGACGCTCACGACGAGCTTGCCGTCCATCGTGTCGACGACCTTCGCGATGAGGCCCTCGTTGCGGACCGCGGAGCCCTCGACGATCGCGTACGTCTGCGGATGCACCCACACGTACTGGCCGACCTGGAGCTGCGTCTTGTCGACCAAGCCGGTCGAGACCATCAGAAGCTACGTCGCGCGCGCGACGACGACCTGGTTACCGTCGAGGTCCGGGCCCTCCTTGCGCACGACGTACGCATAGAGGAGGGGCGGCTGCTTGATCTTGTTGAACTTGTCCTCGTACGCCTTGAGCCGGTACTCGCGCTCCTCGATCTCGTAGCGGAAGGAGTGGAGGTCCCGCTCGTACTGCCGGCGCAGGCGGTCCATCTTCTCCTCGAACTCGTCCCGCACGTCGTCGGCCGACTTCGCCCCCTTCCCCTCGCCCTCCTCGCTCACCATGATGTGTCACCGCGCGCTCGCGCGCGCAGCCTTCCCGGGACGGTCGAGGGCCCGGCGTGTCGACCCACGTCGACAACGGAGGCCCTGCGCTCCCATCCCTTGCTACAGATTCGGTCGGGCGAATAAAGCTTTTCGCGTAGATATCCGACCCGCGACTCACCAGGGGACGAGTGAAAGTATTCCCGCGAGTCATATGGAGAAAATCGGGACCCCGGGCGCGGACGCGAGCGCGGCGACCCGCGTCTCACGGGGCCGCGCGTCCCGACCCAAAGAGCCTTGCGTTCGACGCGCGTCCGGTCCGCGTGGAAGGCGTCGCGGCGTTCGGCACCGCGCTCGGTCTCGTCCTCCTCCTGGAGCTGGGGGACAAGACGCAGCTCGCGACGATCTCCCTGGCGTCGCGGCATCCGTGGACGCCGGTCCTCGCGGGGGCCGTCGCGGGACTCCTCCTCGTCACGGCGATCGGCGCGGCGATCGGAGGCATCCTCGCGGTCGTCCTCGCGGCGTGGCTGAACGCGATCCAGGTGGGCGGCGGCGTCCTGTTCGTCGCGTTCGGCGTGTGGACGTACCTTCATGTAGAAGGGGAGACCGAGCCGCGGCCGGGGCGCAGCGCGTTCGTGACCGCGTTCGCCCTGAACCTCGTCGCGGAGCTCGGCGACAAGACGCAGCTCGCGACGATCGTCCTCGCGGCGACGACCGCCGCCCCCGTGTCCGTGTTCGCGGGCGCGGGTCTCGCCCTCACGGTCGTCGCCGTCTCGAGCGTCGCGATCGGGACGGCCCTCGCGAAGGTCCTCGCGGCACGGTGGATCCGGCTCGCCTCGACGGCCCTGTTCATCGCCGCGGGCGCGATCCTGATCGTCGAGGCGGTCCTCGGCGCGTGACTACGACCGGGTAATCCCGTGGATCGGGAAGACGAGCCGCTTGAGTTCCTCGACCGTCCGCTTGACCGCGCGGGGGACGTGCGGCTCCTCGTCGACGTGGGCGCGGTCGCGCAGAGACTTGTCCGCCGGCACGGCTCCGGCCACGTGGTTGCATTCCTTGAGCCACTCGACGGGGAGCGCGTCGTCGACCCGGCCCCCGGCCATCTGCGCGAAGACGAGCGTCCAGACGCGCGGCACGGCCGTGAGGTCGTAGCCGCCGCCGCCCACGGCGACCCACCGCCCCCCGCACATCTCCTTCGACAGCTCGTCGAGGATCCGCCCGACGGCCTCGTACGACTCCGACGTCAGCATGAGGTGCGTGAGGGGGTCGAGGTAGTGCCCGTCCGCGCCGAGCTGGCTCACGATCACGTCCGGGCGGAACGCGCGGGCGAGCGGCGGGACGACCTCCTGGAACGCGTACAGGTACGAGACGTCGCGCGTGTACGGCGGAAGCGGCACGTTGACGGCGTAGCCCTCCCCCTTGCCCTTCCCGATCTCGTCGACGAAGCCGCTCCCGGGGCACAGGTCGTGGCCGTCCTCGGGGAGGGAGACCGTCATGACGCGAGGGTCGTCGTAGAAGATCCACTGCACGCCGTCCCCGTGGTGGGCGTCCACGTCGACGTAGAGGACGCGCGAGACGCCGTGGTCGTCGAGCAGGGAGCGGATCCCGATCGCGACGTCGTTGAGGATGCAGAAGCCCGACGCCTTGTCGGGCATCGCGTGGTGGAAGCCGCCTCCGACGCTGAACACCCTCGGCCGTCGCTTGCTCGCGACCTCGCCGCACGCGAGGAGCGTCCCGCCGGCCTGGAGCGCGGACGCCTCGTACATCCCCGCGAACACGGGGTTGTCCGCCGTCCCGAGGCCGTGCTCGTACGACACGCCCTTCGGATCCTTGCTGAGCCTCCGCACGACGTCGACGTACGCGCGGTCGTGGACGCGCAGGATCGCGTCGTCCGCCGCCGGCTCGGGCGACATCTCCGCGCCCGGGTCGACGAGTCCGTACGCCCGGACGAGGTCCCTCGTGAGGGGCAGCCGGGCCTCGCGGAGCGCGTGCTCCTCGCCGAAGTCGTAGCGGAGGAAGTCGTCGTGGTAGACGAACCCGACCTTCACGCGAGCGGATAGGTCCTCGTGGGACTTAAGCGTGACCAGCGTTGACACGGTCCTCGGACGCGCGCGACACATCGCGCGACCGCATCCTGCTCGCTATTACTATCGGACGCGCACGATGAAAATAGCTACAGGAGCCAGCCACCCGTCACGCCGATCACGTCACCCGTGACGAACTCGGCCTCGTCGGAGACGAGGAACAGCACGGCCGCGGCGACGTCCGCGCCGACGCCCGGCCGGCCCACGGCGGTGTCCTCGTCCGACTTCTCCTTCGCCTTGGCGCGGTCGAGGTCGGGGTCCTCGATCACGCCGGGCGCGACGACGTTCGCCGTGATGCCGGACGCCCCGACCTCGCGGGCGAGCGCCTTCGTGAACGCGACGATCCCCGCCTTCGCCGCGTAGAACGCGGACCGGCGCGCGGACCCGTGCGCGCGGTACGCGCCGGCCGCGCCGAGGTTCACGATCCGGCCCCAGCCGTTCTTCCGCATGTGCGGGACGGCCGCCTTCGAGCACAGGAACGTCGCCGTGAGGTTCGAGTCGAGGACCCGGCGCCACGTCGCGAGGCTCATCCCCTCCACGGACTCCTCGACCCACAGCCCGACGTTGTTCACGAGGATGTCGAGGCGGCCGAACTCGCCTGCGACCGTTTCGACGAGCGTCGTGCATTCCTCCGGCCTCGTGAGATCCGCGCGGACCGCGATCGACCGACGACCGATCGCTTCGATCGCCTCCGCGACCTTGCGCGCCTCCGCGCCGTGCGACGCGTAGCTGATGTGGACGTCCGCGCCCCCCCGCGCGAGGCCGAGGGCGATCGCCTTCCCGATCCGGCGCGAGCCTCCTGTGACGAGGGCCACCCGGCCGTCGAGGGGCACGCGGGCCCGATGGCCCCGAGGGACGTAAAGGATTCCCGCGCGGCGTGTCGAACCTCCGCGGCGCCACGCAGCGAGCAAGTGGCGAACGCTACAAACGTAGGCCGCGGACGGAGGCGGGGTCGCGGGAGGACGGTCCGCCCACGGCCCGTTGACGCCTACGCGTACTCCCCGCGGACGAGCTTCTTGACGTACGGGGAGAGGATCTTCGCGATCACCATGTCCCCGTCCCATCCGTCGAGCTGGTCCCACTGGTGGTCCTCGATGTCCTGGACGCACCGCTTGACCTGCTCCATCATCGCGTCCGTGCCGTCGCCCTGGATCATCGCCGCGAGGATGACCCACTTGCCCCGGCCGATCAGGATGTGCATCTGTCCGAACGTGAGCTCGTCGAGGTCGCCCTCCTCGGAGCGGAAGGAGTCCTTCACGAACTGCTGGACCGCCGTGAGCATGCCGCTCAGGATGTCCGTGTCGATGTCCGGCTTGAGGCGGCGGGTCTCGTGCTTGATTAACAGGCCGTCCCGGTACAACAGGAACACGTCGTCGATCGTCGCCTCCGTCGACCGCTTCGCGGCCACGGCGGGCGCGGGGGCGGGCTTCGACGCCGCGGCGACGGACCGGCGTCGCATCATCAGGAAGAAGAGGCCGGCACCGACCGCCGCGACGACCGCGAGGATCCACCACGAGTCGCCGAAGCCGAAGCCGGCGGGCGCGGCCGCCGTCGTGAAGGAGAACGTGTACGCGCCGCTCAGCGCGTTCCCGGCCGCGTCGCGCGCGCCGGAGTCGAGGAAGACGACGTACGTCGTGCTCGCGTCGAGCGCGCGGTCCGGCGTGAAGGTGACGGTCCGGAAGTCCGCGCTCCACGTGAACGCGCCGTCCATGTCCGGGGTGATCGAGAACGCCGTCTCGACGGAGGCCGGGTCCATCGGCTCCGTGAAGGCGATCACGATCGCGGGCGTCGTGTTGACGTTCGACCCGCGGGGCGTCGCCGTCGTGACGGAGGGCGCCGTCGCGTCGATGTTGACCGCCGAGCTGCCGGCGACCTCGACGAGGCCCGCCGTGTCCGTCGAGCGGTGGTCGACCGTGTGGGCCCCGTCCCCGCTCACGATGAACGGGCCCGCGTACGCCTGCCAGGCGCCGCCGTCGATGCGGTACGATGTCGAGGCGACGCCGCTCGAGGCGTCCGAGGCGGAGAGCGTCACGATGACGTTCGACCGGAACCAGCCTCCGGTGCCCGACGTGCCGCTCAGGGAAGCCGACGTCGCCGGGGTCGTTGTGTCGACGCGCACGACGACGTTCCGCAGCGGCTCCGTCCAGCCCGCGCCGTCCACGGCGTAGTACTCGACCGTGTGGGAGCCGTCCGCGCTGACGACGAACGACGCGGAGTACGTCAGGAAGGCCCCGCCGTCGACGCGATACGTGATCGAGAGGACGCCGCTCGTCGCGTCGGCGGCGGTCAGGCTGACCGTGACGGGTCCGACGTACCAGCCACCCGTCCCAGCGGTCCCCGACAGGGCGTGGGAGCTCACCGGCGCGGTCCGGTCGACGATCGTCCACGTGTCGTTGCCCGCGACCGACTCGACGTTCCCGGCGCGGTCCGTCGCCACGGTTCGGAACGCGTACGTGTGGCCGTCGACGGGCGTGTACGAGCCGCTCGTGAGCGTCGTGCCGATGTAGCCGGCGACGGGGGTCCATGCGCCGCCGTCGTCGCTTACCTCGAGCGTGTAGGTCGCGATGTCCGTCGTCCCCCCGGCGGGTCCCCACGTCAAGGGGATCGTCGCGGTGATCGTGTACGTCGGGAGCGGCGCGACCGCGGACTGGGGTGCCGTCACGTCGACGATCGTGTACGTGTCGTTGCCTGCCGGCGCAGGCTCGACGTTCCCTGCGTAGTCCGTCGCGATCGATCGGAACGCGTAGAGGTGCCCGTCCACGCCGGCGTAGACCGCGGAGGTCGACGTCGTCGCGGCGATCCACACCGCCCACGCGCCGCCGTCGTCGCTCACGTCGATGCGATAGCTGGCGATGTCCGTCGTATCGAAGTCCGGACCCCAGGTGACCGCGAAGCTCAGGGACGTCTGGTACATCGAGAGCGCGCGCACGCTCGAAACGGGTGCGGCGACGTCGACGAACGTCCACGAGTCGTTCACGGCGGGCGGGATCTCGACGTTGCCGGCGACGTCCGTCGCGATCGAGCGGAACTCGTACAGGCCCGACGGCGGGTCCGCCGCGAACGTCCCGCTCGTGAGCGTCGTCCCGACGAGCCAGTCCGTCCACGGGCCGCCGTTCCGGCGGTACTGGATCGTGAACGTTGCGATGTCCACGACCCCGGCGTCCGGCGCCCACGTCACGAGGAAGGTCGAGGTGTTCGTGTACGCCGCGAGCGGGTCCACGCGCGAGCCGGGGCGCGTCGTGTCGACGATCGTCCAGGTGTCGTTCGCGCCGGGGCCGGGCTCCTTGTTCCCGGCGTTATCACGCGCCGTCGTGGTGAACTCGTACGTGCCGTCGCCCGGGGCGACGAAGGCGAACGTGCCGGACGGGGCGCCAGGCTGCGTCGCGTACGCGATCCAGCCGCCGGCGCCGTTCAGCCGGTACCACAGGGTGACGTCCAGCAGGCCCGTCCCGTTCCCGTCGGAGGCCGTGTACGTGACGTTGAAGGCGAGGGTCATCCGGTACGTCGGCAGAGGGTCCACGGCGGAACTCGGCGCGGCCTCGTCGGCCATCACGAACGTCTCGGATGCGTCGGCGGCCATCGCAATGTTCGTGCGCGGGTTGCTCAGGAAGTTGTAGGACAGGTAAGAGACCTCGGCCTCCGTCGCGTTCTCCGTCGCCGTCGCCTGGTTGACGTACACCCGGTCCGTCACCAAGATCCACGCCGTCGACCCGGTCGCGGAGACGACGTCGTAAACGGTCGCCGCGTTGTCGCGCACGCGGATCCGGGACCCCGCGACGAGGGTGACCCCGTCGGGCCAGTAGACGTCGACGGCGAGGTAGTTCCGGACGGTCAGGTTGCCCGCCGCGCCGACCTGGACCCGGGCACCGTCGAAGGACGTGCTGATCGTCGTCACGTCGGCGTAGTTGTC
>JBQTHW010000064.1:0-29631 GCA_052389495.1 Methanobacteriota archaeon
GTCACCGTCACGGTTCCGGTGATCGGCGCCAGGATGTCCCGCGCGACGATGTCGACGGGGCCGAGTTCCTGGATCCGCACGTTCCCGAGTGTCTTCGCGCCGCTGTCCGCCGCGGCGAACCGCGTCCTCCCCGGCAACGTCGCGAGGGGATCGTCCGGACTCGAGAAGTCCACCTCCCCGCGATACGTCGTCGCGATCGAGTTGTCCGACCGCCGGGCGGTCACCGAGAGGTCGAAGGGATCGTCCGGGAACGGCGTCGGGTTCGAGGCGACGACATCGAAGTGGAGCGCGGCGATCACGAGGCTCTCGTTCCCCGTCCGCGAAACGCCCGACAGCGTGCCGCGGGCACTGAGTGTGGCGGTCCCCGCCTCAATTGCCGTCGCGGTGACGGAGGCGCCCGTCGTCGAATTCAGCTGGACCCGCCCCGCAGGCGTCACGGTCCACGCGAATGTCGTCGCCGCGGTCCGGTTGGCCCCCGCCGTGTCGGTCGCCACGGCGACGACGGAGACCACCTCCCGTTGATCCACGGCGGTCTTCGCAGCCGTCACGTCCACGCGGTTGAGAGTCGCCCCCGGAGGCGCGCCGGATAGGATGAAGTACACGGCGGCGGCGAGGACGGCCACGACGATCACGGCGACGATCACGAGGGCGAGAACCTTCTTGCGCCCCGCGGGCTGCAGCGGGGCCGGGGCGGCGGGCACGGTCGGTTGCGGAGCGGCCAACGAGTTCATCCCCAAGTCCGAGAAGTTCGGCTGGGACGCGATAATGATGGGGGCCGTATAAATAGCCAACCACGCGCCCGGAGGACGCCTCCATTCCTCTCGGGATTACGGACGTTCGGTCAATGAGCGAACCATGCGCCGATAGCCGTGCAGGGCGCCCGCTGAACGCGGGGAAAAGAAGGAAGAGGGAGGGGTGCGACCCCTCCATGCGGGCCTACGGGACCACGGCGAAGCTGAAGCTCTTCAGCTTGGCTCCCATCGTGTCGGGGGTCCCGTCTCCGTCGCGATCGTACTCCACCCATGCTCTGACGGCGAACTTGCCCTCCCATGCGGACACGTCGACGGTCTGCGAGACGTCGACCTGACCGCCGAGGGACACCGTCCCGGTTGCCGTCACGGTCGCGACGAGGGCGCCCGTGGCCGCGTCCCGGATCTCCCACGTGACCTCGAACGCGACCTCTTGGTTGCCGAGGTTGGCGACCCTCGCGAACAGCGTTTGGGTCGTACCGCGCGAGGACTTGTCGAGGTGGTGGAAGCGCGGCCATGCGGACCGGCCGACCAGGTCGGCCACCCGCTGCTCAGGCGGGGGCGGTGGCGCGGCCTGGAAGAGAATCGCCCCCCATGATTCGAGGGCGTACTGGTCGTCCGCCGTCCCCGGGATGCCGTCGGTCCCCGGCGAGCCGGCCGGTCCGCCCGTGAGGGCGGGCCCCGTGACCGTCCACGTGTTCGTGAGCGCGTCGAACGTCCCGAAGCCCGCGGGTCGCGTCCGCGCGAACCCGAGCGGTGCACGAATCTCGACGAACTGCCCGAGCGTGGGCACCGCGCCGAGCGGCGTGAGGTTCGGGTCGTAGAACACGACGTCGCCCGCCGGGAACGTGAACCGCCAAGACTGGCCGGCCGCCAGGTCCCACCGGATCGGGGCGTAGTCGTACGGCGTGCACATCCCGTATACGGTGCTCGGGCTGCCCGGCGTCGAGTGCGTGTAGCATGCCGTCGGGTACCGGTCCAGCTCCGAGAGCGTGTGCGCGGGGCTCCAGTCGTTCGTGTAGTCCGACAGGATCGGACCCCACGTCCAGATGGGGACGTCGTCAGTGTGGTCGAGCACGCCGTTCACGCCGCCCTGCGCGAGGTGCTGGAAGTGGTACTGCATCACGGTACTCAGCTGGAAGTCGAAGTTCGACGCGCCGACGCTGCCCGTGAACGCGAACTGCTCGAACCAGGCGAGCTCCATGCCCCACCAGCCCGCGGCCCTCGTCGAATCGAGGTAGTTGTCCCGGTACGACGCGGCGCCCCAGTAGAACCACCGCGCGACGACGACCTCGCCGCCCCAGGCGACGTGGTCGATCATCACGTGGGTCGTCCCGTCCGCATCGACGGTCGCTGCGACCTGCGTGAAGAAGGGCACGTAGTAGTACTCGAAGCTGTTCGGAACGTCGTACGCCCCGGGCTCCCGCTGCGGGCCGCCCTGGCTCACGAGCCACTGCTCGTAGCTGCTCTCCGCGCTCCCCTTCAGCAGGCAGCTGGGGTTCGTGTTCGCGGCCCACCAGGCACCGGCGTCCGCGGCGGTCGCGCCGATCGGCACGCCGAAGACGCGCTTCGACTCGGCGAGGTCCAGCGTGAGGCTGATCGTCTGCCGCGTCTGGAATCCGTCGAGGTCGAACGTGCTGATCGGACAGCCGGCGGCCTCGAGGGCGTTCGTCGTCGCGGTGTCGAGGTACGTCAGGTGCCAGTCGAATTCAAGGCGCGAGCCAATCGGAGCGCTCGGGTTCAGGGTCGGCAGGAAGACGGGGTTCGTCAGCGAGTAGCCGGGGATGTCGACGCCCGTCGCCCGGAAGCGGTACGGGGCGTAGATCATCGGGTTGTTCCCCGGAGTCCCCGGCTTGATCGTCCCGGGAAGCGGGTACCAATTCGTGTACGGGTAGCCCGACACGTCCGGGATCAAGGGGTCCGTCGGCGTGCAGATGCCGTTCGCCACGCCGGTCGCGCTGAAGCACTCCGCGTTGATGGGCAGATCTCCGTACACGGCCGTGCGGTAATCCCACCACTCGGAGTACGGCACGTTGTAGAAGTCCGAGAACTCGTACGCCAGGGTCGCCGCTTGAAGCGGCTCCGGACCGGGGCTTATCCCGGTCGAGGGGTTGCCGCGTGCGCTGACGAGGCCAAGCGCCCCGACCAGAAGCAAGCTCACGACCAGTCCGACTTGCACAATGCGGACTCGACGACTATCCAAGATATCCCCTCCCCACACCGAACGTCGGGGAAACCGCGAACCTATCGCGCGGAAACATAATAAGGATATCTATCGGCCCCGGGAGACGGTCGGCCCCGGCGAGGCCCCGCGCTCGTTACCGGACTTGATTCCATGGGCTCTGCGCGGGCTGCCCCGTGGCGTGGCTCGTGCGTCCGCGGCGGAATCGAAGCGCGGCCACGACGACCGTGATCGCGACGAAGGACCCCATCCCCGCGAGGGCGAGTGCGAGCGCAGGGGGGATCGCCGATCTTCGCTGCACGGTAACGACGACGGAGCCGTCCGCGAGATGCACGACCGGGACCGTGGCCGTCAGGATGTCGGGGGCCGAGACGACGAGGTCGTACTCGCCCGCGGGCGCCTCGAGCCGTGCGAGGCCGCGCGCGTCGGTGACGTCCGACGCGACGGTCCCTACCGCGGCCCCGCGAAGGTCCACGCGTGCACCGGCCAGGCCGTCGCCCGTGCCGTCGACCACGGAGATGGACAGCGCGAAGCCTGCGATCGTGGCGACGGCGGGCGGCGACAGGCCACCCTCCACGCCGTCCGTGTTCACGCTCGTGACGCCGTAGTAGAGCGTGCCGATCCCCGGCAAGCTCCCGTCGACGAACGCCTCGGCCGTCACGATCTGCCCGCTGATCCGGGTGTACGTGGCCTCGGCTCCGTACCGGCGGTAGACGTGGTAGCCCGCGAGGTTCGCGAGAGGCGTGCCGTCCACGTTCGTCGTCGGCCGCCTCCAGGCGAGCGAGACGCTCGGACCCATGGGCGTCGCCACGACGGCCGACGGCGCGGACGGGGTCGGCGGCACGTACGAGGCTTGCCTGAAGAGTAGGACCTCGAAGGTCCGCGAGTCGCCCGCGGAACCGTCCCCGGGAAGGTCCGGGTCGACGACGTACGGGAGCTTCCGGCCCATGAAGGCGATGTCCGGGTCGTCCGTCGATCGGGCGTAGCGATACGCGTTCGGCAGGTACAGCCGAGTCCGGCGGTCGAGCGCCGCCGTGTCGAGAAGCGTCTGGAGGGCCACCTCGGCCCTCGGCGGCTCGCCGATGTTCCATGAGGAGGCGAACGCGCGCGCGACACGGAAGTACGGCAGGCCGCCGACCGCCACGTCACCCGAGACGCCGTCGGTCCACGAGGGCGGCCCGATCGCGTCGTATCGGATGCCGTTGACACCGACTCGATCGGACGTCGTGCCCGCATCGATTAGGTCGCGGATCGGATCGCTTGGCAAGGGGAGTAACGCGTACTCCGACGCGTCGACCCGCCCGTCGCGGTTGCCGGAGACCCAATCGAGCTGGAACGGCGTCGCGGGCGCGTCCGTCGCGTACACGTACCGCACGGCCACAAGGAGCCGGTCCCATCCGGTCCACGTGAGGTCGGATTCCAGGAGGTTCCGGCGCGGGAATCCTAGCGATGCGCCGGCGTACGCGTTGCCCAGGACGGCTTGGGACCACGCCTCGGCCTGGCGGCCCGGATGATCGACGACGATCCAGTACGTCCCGGACGGCAGGATGACGAAGAACGCACCGCCGGCGTCCGTCGCGGTTCGGCGGCTCACCTGGTTCGCGTAGTCGATCGCCCAGACCGTCGCGCCCTCGAGCGGGGTGCCCGCGAAGTCCGATACGATGCGGCCGGACAGGGAAGCGGGCGAGGCGGCCTCGAACGCCGAGGCCGCGTACGCCGCCGTGGCGAGCGTCGCCGTGGCGAGGGGCGCGGTGCCGCCGGACGACCACAAGGTGACCCGGAGATCGTACGGGCCGTCGCGGCCCGATGCGCGGATGTCGGGACCCCCGAACACGACGTCCATCGTGCTCGTGCCCGCCGGGAGGGTCGACGTGCTCATCGTCTCCGCGACGACGGCCCCGCCCTGAAGAAGCGTCCCTTCCGCACGGTAGCGGCCCGCCGTCGACGCGTCCACCTGGATTCGGATCCGGAGGCGGTTGAACACGCCGTCGGCGTCGACGTCTTCGGGCGCCTCCTGGAGGAGACCCAAGACCCGTGCGATCGGCGCACCCTCGAACTCCGTCACGAGGTACGACCCGGTCCGTTCGTTCCCTTCGTCGATGAGGGTCCCCTGGGCGTCGAACGCGGAGACCCAGACGCGGTAGGGACCGTCGATGCCGGACGCGACGATCGCGGCCCCCGCGAAACCGAACGCCACCTCGATCGACCCGGCGGGGAGGTCGACGGCCTGCGTGCTCCGTGCGATTTCGACGGACGAAAGTCCCTGACGGAGGCTCGCCTCGATCCGGACGTACGCGGCGATTTGGACGTCCATCGGTACGGTGACCTGGAGACTCTCGAACCTCCCGTTTCCGTCCGCGTCGACGCCGGAGTCCAGGAACGGCGGATCGAGGTACAGGATGTGCGGCTCGAACGCGAGGTGGGAGTAGGCGGCCGTCCACAGGATGCCCGAATCGAGCCGGCGCAACGCGCCGTCGTACAGCTCGAGCTCGACGCGGTACGGCCCGTCGACGCCGGACGCGTAGACGGCGGCCCCTTCGATCGCAAGGAGGGCGGTCTGCGGCCCCGGCACCGCGTTGACCCGGACGACCGTGTCCCGCAGGAGGCGGCCGTCGCCCGCGACCAGACGCCCGCGCAGCGTAGCCGTCCCGAACGCCTGGGCATCCAAGCGGACCTCGATCTGCAGCGAGTTGTACAGCGCGTCCCCGTCCGAATCGACCGCCCGCTCCGCGTGCGGAGGTGCGAGCAGGACGGGGGGCTGCTCGAACGCGCTGTACGCGTACGCCGCCGTCTCCACGAAGAGGAAGTCGACGCGGTTCCCGCGGCTGTCGTACAGCGTGTTCGTCACGAGGTACGGCCCGCTCCGCGCCGCGAGGCGCAACGGGTAGCCCTCGAACAGCTGGTGCAGGGTCGTGCGACCCGGACCCAGCGTCGCGGTGCGCGACGGCGCGAGGGACACCGTGTACGTCGCGTCGGTCAGGAGGCTCGACAGCGTATACGTGTCCGACGTCGAGATGTCGAGCGTGAACTGCAGGTCGATCCAATCCGTGAGCTGGTCCGTGTCGTTGTCAAGGGCCCTCTCCGATGCGGGCGGCACGATTCGCGCGGCATACGCCTGGAAGTCGGTGAAGCGGTATGCCGCGGTCTGATGGACGTCCGTCGAGAGGATCGTTCCGCCGAGCGACGACAGGGTGAGGTGCGCGAAGTATGGGCCGTCCACGCCGCCGTTGTAGATGTCAGGGCCGTCCAGAAGGACGGCCACACGCTGGGGGCCTGTGCCGAGCGCGATGGACACGGCAGCCTGGGTGAGGGGCGCGACGTCGAGATCGTCGTACAGGACGACGAGGATCGTGAACGTCCCCGCCGACACGACCTGGACGGAGGCCTCGACGCGGAGGACGTTGAACAGACGGTCGCCGTTCGTGTCCACGCCGACGTCGGCATGGGGGGGCGCGAAGACCCCGGACGCCTCCGCCCGCGCGAGCGAGGACGCGAGCCCACCGAGCACGAGCAGCGCGACGGAGACGCCGACCAGGCACCGCGAAACCGTCCGACGTCGGTCGTAGCCCCTCATGACCGCCCTCGCCGTGGGGCCGGGGAACCGCCGGGCGATGAGCCCACGACCCGTGTCGTCGGGCCTTCGGGTGGCGCTGCGCGTAGAGCCGACGGATCCGGGTCGGCCCCGGACGGCGCCGCGGTGTACGTGCCCGTGACCATCGTGGTCTGTCCCGCGACGACCGTGACCGTCCGCGGGGACGGCGTCACGTAGCCCGCGACGGACTCGAACGAGACGACGTAGGACCCGGGCGGCATCGACTGCCACATGCCCCAGTCGTTCCTCGGAACCCCGTCGACGGAGATCGTGGCCGGAAGGGCGGGGGACGTCGTCACGCGCAAGGACCCGTGCGGCTGGAACACCCCCTCGTAGGCCGTCGTCTGTCCGGCGACGACCCGGACCGTCGCGGCACCCGGGGACGCGTGCCCGTAGACCCCCTTGAACGTGATCACGTAGTCCCCCGGAGCCACCTTTAACCAGGTCAAGCCCCACTCGTCCCGGGGGATCCCGTTCGCCACGATCTGGGACGGGACCGCGGGTCGGGTCGTGACGCGGAGGTACCCGAAGGTGAGCGGGTCGGGACCCTTTGCGCCGGGGTTCGACGTGAAGCGCCCCACCACCTGGACGAACTGCCCGGCCGCCACGTTGACGGTCTGGGCGGCGGGCGGGTCGAATCCCGCGACCTTGCCGAACGAGACCGTGTAGGACCCCGCGGGGACGGCGCGCCACATACCCCACTCGTTCGCCGGCTCGCCGTTCACGAGGATCGTCGCGCCGACGGCGGGGTCCGTCGTCACCCGTAGGGAGCCGTACACGTCATACGATCCCTGGACGGAGTTCGTCTGGCCGGAACGCAGGACGACGGACACGGGCGCCGGCGTCCCGAGGCCGTACACCTCGCCGAACGAGACGGTGTGGGGTCCCGTTGAGAGCTTGACCCATGTGAGGCCCCACTCGTCCCTCGGGATGCCGTCGACGAGAATCTTCCCCGGAACCGCCGGACTCGTCGTGGCGCGCAAGTAGGCAGGCCCGACGCTGGGAGCGAGGCGGATCGCGCCCCAGCGTTCGAGGGCGTACCGGTCGTCCGGCGTGCCCGAGAGGCCGTCGGGTCCGGGCGACCCCTCCGGACCGCCCGTGGCCGCGGGCCCGGCGACATCCCACGTCTTCGAGGCGTCCCATGCGCCGTACGTGGCGGGACGGGTCTCGAGGTACTCGAGCGTCGTCGCGGTCGCGACGTAGCCACCGCGCGGGTTCGCGCCGATCGGCGTGCGGTTCGGGTCGAAGAACACGACGTTCCCCGTCGGGAAGCGCGCGCGCCAGCTCACGCCCGACGGGAGGTCCCAGCGGACGGGCGCGTAGTCATAGGCGCGCAGGTCGCCGTACTGCTGGCTCCCCGGCGTCGCGTGGACGTCCGTGTACGCCGCCTCCGGGTACCGGTCGAGCTCGGAGGCCGCGTGGACCGCGTCCCAGCCCGCCCGGCGGTCCAGGAGGGTCGGGCCCCACACCCAGACCGGCACGTCGTCCGTGCGGTCGAACTGGCCGTTCGGCCCGGGAAGGGCGACGTGCTGGAGGTGGTACGGGACCGCCGCGGTCAGCGTGAAGTCGACGGCCGTTGACGTGAAGGCACCCAGGAGTACGAGGTCCTCGAGCCACACCTCCATCCCGGCCCAACCCGCGGCGCGCGTCGAGTCGCGGTGGTTCGCCACGTAGGACGCGTTGCCCCAGTAGAACATGCGGGCGAGGAGCACCTCGGTCCCCCAGGCGACGTGGTCGAGCGTGACGCGCGTGACCCCCGCCGCGTCGACGGTCGCTGCGATCTGCGTGTAGAACGGCGTGTACGGATACTCGAGGGCGTTCGCGACGTCGTACTTGCCCGCGGCCGTGCGGGACCCGCCCATCGCGAGGAACCAGTCGTGCACGGCGACCTCCAGCGAGCCCTGGCCGACGCACGTCGGGTCCGTGTTCGCCGACCACCACGCCGTCGCCTGGGCGGCGTCCGCCGCCTCGACGTTGAAGATCCGGCGCGACTCCTGGAGGTCCATCGTCAGCGACACCTGGGATCGCAGGACGAGGCCGTCGAGGGAGCGGGCCGAGACGGGGCAGCCCGTCGCCGCGAGGGCGTCCGCGCCCGCCTTGTCGAGGTACTGCATCCGCCAGTCGAACTCGAGCCGCGCCCCGGCCCCCGAGCCGTAGTCGAAGACAGGCACGAACACGGGTTCCCGGAGGGAGTACCCGGCCGCCCCCGTCGCGACCGCGCGCATCCGATACGGCGCGTACACGGACGGATTGCTCGCCGGGTTCTGCGGGTTGATCGCATCGGAGAAGGGGCGCCAGCTCGTGTACGGGTACGCGGCGACGTCCGGCACGTTCGCGTTGCTCGGCGTGCACACGCCGTCCGCAATCGAGACGGCGCTGAAGCACTCCGCGTTCAGCGGCGCGTCGCCGTAGACACGGGCGCGGTAGTCCCACCACTCCCCGTACGGGACGTTGAAGAAGTCGGTGAACTCGTACGAGATCCCGACCGCGGACGCGGCGAGGTGCGGGCCGAGTGCCGATCCGGACCCGGAGGGCCCGGAACCGTACGCGGCGGCCCCGAGGACGGCCGCGAGAGAGAGCAGGACGAGCGGTAGCCAGCTCGGTCGCCGGGCTCCCGCCTCCTTCATGTGACCCCCCCGAAGTACGCCCACACCCGAGGTAGGATACTCGGATGGCCATCATCTCTTGTAAGGTTATCTGTGCGGACGGCAGCGGGCCACTCGGCGGAAGGGGACGCTTTCACAATCGATATCGGACGTTCGCGCCGAGGCGTGCGGATCGGGGTCATGGAGATCACGAACGGAATCGGATGCCGGGGTACGGCTGCTCGGGATAGCCGCCGGACGGGCTCCCGGGCGACCCGCCCGTCGTGACGGGTCCGAGGACGCGGAACGTCGCCGTCGCGGGGTCCCATGTGCCGAACGCCGTCGGGAACGTTCCCGCGAACACGAGCGGCGTGTTCACCTGGACGTACTGCGCCCGGACGGGATCCGCGCCGAGCGGCGTGAGGTTCGGGTCGTGGAACGCGCCGGCGCCCGTCGGCATGCGGAACGTCCAGGTGTGACCGACGCGGAGGTCCCAAGTGATCGGGACATAGTCGTAAGCCCGTCGAACGTTGTACTGGATCGAGCCGGGCGTCGTGTGCAGGTACTCGAGGCGCGCGTAGCGGTCGATCTCGGAAGCCGTGTGGCCGATGCTCGCGTTGGCGCCCCCTTCCATGTAGTCCGCGAGGACCGGGCCCCAGCTCCAGACGGGCACGTCGTCCGTGCGGTCGAAGATCCCGTTCGGCCCGGCCTGGGCCGATTCCTGGAAGTGGTACTGCATCACGCTCTCGGCCGTGAAATCCATCGCGCCGCCGGATAGCTTGGCTCGGAACGACAGGCTCTCGAAGGGCACCTCGATGCCGAGCCACCCCCGGGCCCGCGTCGAGTCGAGGTAGTTGTCCAAGTACGTCGCGCTGCCCCAGTAGAACCACCGCGCGAGGAGGACGTCCGTGCCCCATGCCGCGTGGTCAATCGTGACGGTCGTCGTGCCGTTGTCCGCGACCGTCGCGGTGAACATCGTATAGAAGGGCGAGTACCACCACCCGAACGCGTTGATGATGTCGTACGGTCCCGGCACCGTCGAGCTGCCTCCCTGGGCGATCATGAACGAGGCCCAGCGAGATTCGAGCTGACCCTCCGGGAAGCAGCCGGGCGAGACGTTCGAGGACCACCAGTTCCGGGCGCCCTGCACGGTCGACGCCGTGACGCCGAAGACCCGCTTCGCCTCCTGGAGATCCATCCGGAGGGTGACCTGGGACCGCGTCACGAACCCGTCGAGGTCGTAGCGGCTCATCATGCAGCCGGCCTGCTCCCTCGCGATGGCCGTCGCGGTGTCCATGTAACTCAAGCGCCAATCGATTTCGAGGAGCGACCCCGCGGGGTCCGACGCGCCGAACGTCGGGAGGACGATTGGTGCGGCGAGGGTGAAGCCCGGCACCTCGTCCCCGACCGCGCGCATCCGGTACGGCGAGTACAGGAGCGCGTTCGTGTCGGGGTCGTACGGATGCGTCGCCCCGGGGGTCGGATACCAGTTCGTGTACGGCGCCTGGGCCACGTCCCGGACCGTCGCGTTCGTCGGCGTGCAGACGCCGAGCGTGACGGCGGTCGCGTTGAAGCACTCCGAGTTCATTGGCCGGTCGCCGTAGTTGATCGTGCGGTAGTCCCACCACTCCCCGTACGGGACGTTGAAGAAGTCGGTGAACTCGTAGTCCATCGTCGAGGTCGCGACGGACGTGGCTTGGGACGCGGTCGAGGTGAGCCCGCCGCCGTCCGTGACCGTCAGGGTGATCGTGTAGACGCCCGGGGTGGCGTACGTGCGTGTCGCGATTCGACCCGTGCCGGTCGTCCCGTCGCCCCACGCCCACGCGTAGGAGGCGATCGTCGCCTCGGGGTCCGACGACGCGGACGCGTCGACGTTCGCAGTCATGAGCGTCCGGGAGAGCGCGAACGCCGCGACGGGCGGCTTGTTCTCCGTGCCCACGACGACGGTCGCCGTCGCGGTCGCGGACAGCCCGTCGTTGTCCGTCACCGTGAGGGCGACGACGAAATTGCCGCCGCGGGTGTACGTGTGATCCACGCGAGACCCGACACCCAGGGATCCGTCACCGAAGCCCCACGCGTACGCCGTAATCGTCCCGTCGGGATCGACGGAGGCCGTCGCGTCAAACGAGACGCGCTGGCCGAGGGTCGGTGTCAGCGGACTGTACACGAAGGACGCGGTCGGCGGCGCCACGACCCGGACCTGCCGGGTCGTCTGTGCTGTGAAGCCGTCGGCGTCCGTCACGCGCAGGGTGACCGTGTACGTCCCGAACGTCGTGTACGCGTGGGACGCGACAGGCGCGGTCGTGTCCGTGGCGGGCGTCCCGTCGCCCCACACCCAGCGGTACGACGCGACCGTGCCGTCCGGGTCCGAGGAGGCGGACGCGTCGAAGGCTACGGACTGGCCCGTCCGCGGGGTCGACGGGGTGAAGGAGAACGCGGCGATCGGCGGGGCGTAGATGCGGACGGACTGGGTGACCTGCGCCGTGAAGCCATCCGAGTCGCGGACGAGGAGCGCGACGGAGAACGTGCCGTAGGCCGCGTACGTGTGCATCGCTGTCGGTACGGCCAGGTCGCCGGAGGCGGTCCCGTCGCCCCAGGTCCACCGGTACGCGGCGATCGTCCCGTCGGGGTCGGACGACGCGGACGCGTCGAACGTCACGGCGCTCCCCTGGAGGGGCTTTGCGGGGCTCGAAACAAACGACGCGATCGGGTTCGCGTGAATGCGGACGCTCTGTGTCGCGGTCTCGGTGAATCCGTCGGAGTCCGTCACGGTCAGCGTGACGGTGTACGTGCCGAAGCGAGCGTACGTGTGCGACGGCCGCGAGCCGCTCCCCGTCGTGCCGTCTCCGAAGTTCCAGGAATACGAGGAAATCGTGCCGTCGGGGTCTGAGGAGGCCGTCGCGTCGAACGCCGCGGCCTGGCCTTCCAGGGGTTTCGCCGGCGCGTAGGTGAAGGAGGCCGTCGGCCGCGCGTAGACCCGCACGGACTGGCTCGCGGTTGCCGTGAGGCCGTCCGAATCCGTGACCGTGAGCGCGACCGCGTACGTGCCAAAGCGGCTGTACACGTGGGATGGCGTCACACCGGTGCCCGTCGTCCCGTCGCCGAACGTCCACGCGTACGACGCAATCGTGCCGTCGGGGTCGGACGACGCGGTCGCGTCGAACGCGACCGCCTGTCCTTCGAGCGGCTTCGCGGGGCTCGAGACGAACGAAGGCCGAGGCAGGGCGAAGATGCGGACCGCCTTCGACACCGAGGCGGTGAGCCCGTCGTTGTCCCGGACGGTCAGTGTGACGGTGTACGTGCCGAAGCGAGCGTACGTGTGCGACGGCGGAGAGCCGGTCCCCGTCGTGCCGTCGCCGAAGTCCCAGGAATACGAGGCGATCGTGCCGTCCGGGTCGGACGACGCGGTCGCGTCGAAGGTCACGGCAGATCCTTCGAGGGGCTTCGCCGGCGAGGACGCGAAGGAGGCGGACGGGGGCGCGAGGATTCGCAGGGAGACGACCTTCGCCGCCGAGAGGCCGTCGTTGTCCGTCACGGTGAGCGTCACGGAGAACGTCCCGTGCCCCGCGTACGCGTGCGTGGCGGTCCGGCCGGAACCCGTCGTCCCATCGCCGAACGTCCACGCGTACGACGCGATCGTGCCGTCCCGATCGGACGAGGACGACGCGTCGAAGGAGACGGACTGGCCGACGAGCGGGCTCGCCGGCGCGAAGGAGAACGCCGCCGTCGGGACCGCGAGGATCCGCACGGACTGCGAGGCGCTCGACGTCAGGCCGTCGGCGTCCGTCACGGTCAGCCGGACGGTGTACGCGCCGTAGACCGCGAAGGCGTGGCTCGTGAGCCGGCCGGAGCCCGTCGTCCCGTCGCCGAAGTCCCACGCGTAGGCCGCGATCGTCCCGTCGGCGTCCGACGAGGCGGACGCGTCGAAGGAGACGGACTGGCCCTCCGTGGGTTTCGCCGGGGAGAACGTGAAGCTCGCGGCCGGCCGCACTAGGATTCGAATCGACCTCGCGAGCGATGCGTCGTAGCCGTCGGAACCGAGGACGGTGAGCGTCACGGTGAACGAACCGAAGCGCGCGTACGCATGGCTCACGATGCGGCCGTTCCCCCGGGCGCCGTCTCCGAAGTCCCATGCGTAGGACAGGATCGCGCTGTCCGGATCCGTGGACGCCGATGCGTCGAACGTCACCGCGTCGCCGACGAGCGGTGCGTTCGGCGCGAACGTGAAGGACGCGACGGGCGGAGCGTAGACCGTGATGCGGCTCGATGCCTCGGACCAGAGGCCCTCCGCGTCCGTGACCCGGAGGGTGACGCGATGCGTGCCGTACGCCGCGAAGACGTGGGAGATCTGACGCGTGGCCACGGTGGCGGGCGGGGTGCCGTCACCGAAGTCCCATCGGAGGGACACGATGTTGTTGTCCGGGTCCGACGATGACGAGGCGTCGAACGCGACGGTCTGGCCGACCTTCGGCGCGGCAGGGCTGAAGGAGAAGGACGCGACGGGGGGCTTCGGGTCGTACCTCGTGACGCTGACGGACTGCGTGCGCGTCGAGGCGAACCCGTCCGAGTCCCTCACGGTCAGCGTGACGACGAACGTCCCCGCGTTCGCGTACGTGTGCGTCGCGATCGCGCCGCTCCCGAGGCCGCCGTCGCCGAAGTCCCAGCCGTATGACGCGATCGTGCCGTCGGGGTCCGAGGACGCGGAGGCGTCGAACGTCACGGGCTTCGTCGTCAGGGGCTCCAGGGGGGAGTACGAGAACTCCGCGACGGGCGGGGCGTAGATCCGAACGGCCCGGGACGTCTGGCCCGTGAGGCCGTCGTTGTCCTGGACCCGGAGGGTCACGGTGTACGTGCCGTGGCTCGCGAACGTGTGCGCCGCGGCGGGCGTCGTCGCCGTGATCGGGACCGTCCCGTCGCCGAAGTCCCATGTGTACGAAACGACGGTCCCGTCCGGGTCGGAGGACGCGGACCCGTCGAACACGACGGATGTCCCGACGAGCGGGCTCGCTGGCATGACGGTGAACGATGCAACAGGGGACGCTCGGACCGTGACGGAACGGGTGTCCGTGTCCGAGAGCCCCTGGTTGTCCGTGACCCGGAGGACGACGGAATACGTGCCCGACGTCGTATACGTGTGGGTGACGACGCGGCCCGTTCCGGTCGTGCCATCGCCGAAGTCCCAGGCGTAGGTCTGGATCGTCCCGTCGGGGTCGGACGACGACGATGCGTCGAACGTGACCGCGGACCCGGTGGTCGGGTTCGACGGCTCGTACGTGAAGGCCGCGTTCGGAGGGCCGATGATCGCGACGGGCTTCGACACGCTCGCCGACAGGCCGTCCGTCCCGACGACGCGAAGGGTCACGGAGAACGTCCCGCCGGAGGAGAACGCGTGGCTCGTCGTCCGCCCGGTGCCCGTCGTCCCGTCGCCGAAGTCCGACGCGTCCGAGACGATCGCGCTGTCCGGATCCATTGACCGGGTCGCGTCGAACGCCACGGGCTCGCCCACCATCGGGGCCGCGGGGCTGAACGTGAAGTCCGGGTTCGGGGGCGCGTACACCGTGAGCCGGCTCGACACCTCGGCCCAGAGGCCGTCGGCATCCGTGACGCGGAGCGTGACGCGGTACGTGCCGATCGTCGGGTACGTGTGCGTGGTCCGTGGCGTGGCCACCGTCGACGGAGCCGTGCCGTCGCCGAAATCCCACCTGTACGAGGAAATCGTCCCGTCGGGGTCGGACGACGCGGACGCGTCGAAGGAGACGGGCTCGCCGACCCTCGGGACCGCGGGGGAAATCGCGAACGACGCCGAGGGACCGGCGACCACGCGGACGGTCGCCGACGCGCTTCCCTTCTTGCCGGTATCGTCCGTGACGGTCAGCGTGACCCCGAACGACCCGCCGACGGCGTACGTATGGAAGGCGATCCGTCCGGCGCCGGACGTCCCGTCGCCCCACGTCCAGGCGTAGGACACGATCGTCCCGTCGTCGCGCGACGCCGACCCATCGAACGCGACCTGGTCACCCGGGAACGGGAGGGACGGGCTGTACGTGAAGGACGCCTTCGGGGGACCTCCGGCCGTCGGTTCCGCGGACGCGTTGCCAGCCGCGGCGCCGTCCTCGATGGGGCCCGCGACGCCCTTGCAGGCGGCCCACGCGCCCGCGACGCCCAAGGGTGTGATGGCGTACCGATACGCCGCGCCCTCCTTGAGCGGGACCGGCTCGGACCGCGCCTCCGCGGACCTCGGTCCGGGGAACGTGATCCGCTCGGAGTACACGGGGGCGGTCCCATCGAGCCCCTCGTAAAGCTCGAGCCCGACGCCAAGGAGTCCGTGGTTCTCCAGGAGCAAGGACCACGCCTCACCCGTCGACACGAACGATTGCCGGAGCGTGTCCGCGCGCGGGGACCCGTAGATGGAGCGGGCGACGACGCAGTCCGTCTCGGGCTGGCTTTGCAGAATCTCGGCGACGGCGATCGAGCCGACGACGAGGAGGACGACGAGCGAAAGCGGGGCCAGTCGCCTGGGATGGAAGAGGACTCCCCCTATTGCCCACACGCGTAGGACGCCCGCAGGAAAGTCGTTTGCGGACATATCCGTTTCCGTATTCGTGGGATTGAGAACGCACGCTCACGACTCGCGCGGGGTCAGGGCGGCTCGGACCGTGCAACGCTTATATACCGTGGGGGCCGATGGAACGGCGGACAGACGGAGGAGGGAAACGACGTCCGCACGACGACGGATCAGCCGACGGGACTTCCTGAAGTGGTCCGCGGCGGCGGGCATCGGCGGCACCCTCGGTGGGATGGGCGCCCTGTCGGCGCTGGGAATCGTCCGCGGTCCCGATGAGCCCCCGCCAATCTGGGAGATCGCGCCAGGCCTCGTGGACTACAGTCTCGTGCCGGAGGAGCAGCTGGACGGCCCGACTCCGGAAGTTCTCCGCGTCGCCCAGTGGTACGACTACTTTTCCGGCGACTTCATCCGGAGCTTCAAGGAGCACATGCAGACGAACTACGAGATGAACGTCCAGGTCCGGTGGGACGTTTATACGAGCAACGAGGAACTGTTCCATTGGATCACCCTCAGCAAACGTCGCTACGACGTAATGTTCCCGTCGAACTACCTCGTGGATCTCATGAAGAAGGCGAACATGATCTACACGCTCAATCCGGCTTGGCTGGAGAACACCCGCTACCCGGGCCAGACGACCGAGTTCTCGACGTTCTTCCAGGAACTCGTCAACGTACCACTGACGGACCCTTACGATCGGCGCCGCGATCCGGAAGGGAATTGGCACTGGGTATCCGTACCGTATTTCTGGGGAACCTCGGGGCTCGGCTTCCGGAAGGACAGGATTCCAAGGGAGGATGTCGAGGCACTGGGCTACGACCTGATGTGGATGGACTCCTACCAGCCCGCCGGCAAAGACCGTGTGAATCTCGTGAAGAAAATGCGAATGCTCGACGACATGCGGGACGTCATTGGGGCGGGACTAAAGAAGGCGGGATGGGAGTGGCAAAAGGAACGAGGGACGCCCACGGGTCTGTTCCCACCGGACGGAGAGCAATGGACGACGAACGAGAAGGAACCCGCCAAGATCGAGGCGGCCGGGGAATGGCTCTTCCGACAGAAGCCCCTCCTCTTCGGATACAACAGCACGGAGCAGGGAACATCCCTGCTGAGGGAGGTCGCATTCCTGAACCAAGCGTGGTCCGGCGACATGATGTACGCAATTCGTCCCGACCAGCCCGAGACACCATTGACCGCTTCGATTGATTATGCGATACCCGTCCAGGGATCGACGTGGTGGATCGATTGCGCGGTAATCCACAGCAAATCTCGCAACCTGTGGCTCGCTCACGAATTCCTGAACTTCATTCATGACCATGCCGAGAACATCGGCCTGACGCAGTGGAATCTCTACTCCACGCCAAACCGGCTGACGTACGAAACCCTCCCGACTTACGCGAACGGCTGGGACATGCGGACGGATCCACGGTTGTATCCGAACATCTACGCACCGGACGACTTCCGGATCTGCGATTTCTCCCAGGATGTTGGGCTGAGCACGCTCCTGAAGTATTACAATCCGCTGTGGTTCGACCTCGCTGCGGTGTGACATGGCGACGGCCACCGGAATCCCGAAGGCAATCGTCCGCAGGATGACCCTCGCGACCTGGGGAAAGGAAGCCCTCAAGGGGACGCTCCTCTCGGCGGCGTCGTCCGGTTGGCTCCTCGTCTTCCTCATCGTTCCGATGGGGATCATCGTGTTCTTCGGGTTTGCGACGGTGAGCGAGACAACGCTCACGGTGGTGTACGACCATCTTACCCTGGACAATTACCTAGACGCCCTCAGTCCGTTCTCACCCGTCCTTCCGCTGACCGCGTGGACGATCTTCGTTTCCGCGGTTGCGGCGGTCGGTTCGTTGCTCGTCGGGTACCCCGTCGCCTACTATCTAGCTCGAATCGCTTCCGAGAAGAATCGTGGGCTTCTTCTGTCCCTCGTCATCGTTCCGTTCTGGATTAGCTTCGTCGTGCAGGTGTATGCGCTCTACCCGTGGGTGGTAAGGGAAGGCTACGTGGGAGATGTGCTCGACGGAATCGGACTCGTGGGCGTCGCAGACTGGCTGTTCGGCACGTTCGGATTTGGGACGCCAAACATCGTGCCTCTGGTCCTCGTCTGGATCTGGGTGCCGTTCATGATCCTTCCCCTCACGACATCCCTGATGAGAGTCGATCCGGACCTCCTCGATGCAGCCCACGACCTCGGCGCGGGGCTCACAAAGGCCTTTTGGCACGTCACATGGCCTCTGAGCTACCCCGGCGTCGTGACGGGGTCCGTGCTCGTGTTCATCACCGCGTTCGGGTCCTTCGTCGAGCCCGCTTTCCTCGCAGGCCAGGAAGGACGACTCATTGGGAACTTCATCTACCTGAGCTTCCTCGAGCTCGGGAACCTCCCCGCGGGCGCCGCGGCGTCGGTGGTCGTTCTCGTCGCAACTGTCATCGTGCTGTACGTCTACATGGCGTACGCAGAGGGCGTCGGGACGGAGTTCCGGAATGCGACGTGGCTCGGCCGGCTCGCGGGACGGATACGGAGGGCCCTTGGGAGGGCCCTGGCCCGCCGACCTCGGCCGACATCGGCCCCGGACGGAGGCCGCGGTGAGCGGGAAGGTCGAGGACCCTTGGAGCGTCGCTTCGACCGACTGTTGGAACGCCATGGCCGCAGGATTCTTGCAGGTTTCACCGTCCTCGTCTTCGCGACATTCTACGTCCCCCTTGGTCAGGTCGTCATCTTTTCCTTCGGTAACAACCCGGTACCCATCGACTGGGGAGGATTCACACTCAAGTGGTACTACAGCGACATCGGGACCGGGCAGGGTTCGTCCGAGAGAGCCCTGTTCTCCGACCCGGGGATGCTCGACGCTCTCAAGCACAGTTTCCTCATCGGACTCGCCGTCACCGCGGCATCTTTGGTGATCGGAATCCCTGCGGCCCTCGCGATCGTGCGGTATCGATTCGGGGTGAAGCGGCTCCAGAACATGATGATGTACCTGGGGCTCGTGATCCCGAGCATCGTGATGGGCGTCTCGATCCTCGTCTTCATCACGCTCCTCAACGACCTTTATCTGTGGCCCTACTTCGGCGCGTGGTGGGAGACGGGGTTCTTGTCAATCATCGTGGGTCACGTGACGTTCTCCATCCCCATCGTTATCGTCGTCTTGATGGTGAGCCTCCGGGAGTTCGACCGGTCCCTCGAGGAGGCGGCGATGAATCTCGGAGCCAACGAATGGACGACGTTCTTCCGGGTCACCCTGCCGATCATCAAGCCCGGCGTGATCTCAGCGGCCCTCCTCGCGTTCACGTTCTCCTTCGACGAGCTCATCGTTACGCTTTTCCTCAAGGGCCAGGGTATCGAGACGTTGCCAGTCGTCGTCTGGAGCGCCTTGGCGAAGAAGATACCCACACCCGAGGTGAACGCAGTCTCGACGCTCATCCTGGGGATCGCGATTGTTTTCACCTTCCTCGCGAGCAAGGTCCAGAGAGGCGGAGCAATGTTCCGCTTCTGATGGCGGGCTGGTTTCAGTTCAGGGCCCTCGTTTTCTCGGCGTATTCGACCACGCGGATTCCACGCCGCCGGTCGCTCAGGTCCTTGAAGTAGGGGAGTGGGTCGAACGCTGCCTCCGGGGGCAGCGTGCCGCGCGCCTTGATTCTCCCCTTCAAGAGCCACTGTGCCGTGATCGAGGGCGGCACCCCCGTGTCGACGACACCGCCCCCCACGTTCCACCGCTTGTGGGGCCACGTCGTCGCCTCGTACCGGAGGGTCGTCGGGTGTCCGTCCTTCTGGCCGATCACGACGCACCGCTGGATGTCCACGTCGAGCTCCGGCTCTTTGGGCTTCGGAAGCGCGTCGATCGCCGTCGACGTGACGTCGTACGGCCGGACCTTCGTCCCGTCCACGGGGACCTCGTTCCGGCTCGCGAGCCCGAGCCGCACGAGGGCTGCGATCGTTTGCGTGAAGGAGGGCGGGAAGGCGACGATGAAGTCGAGCTCCTTGATCCCCTTCCCAACTGTCTTGGGCATCGTCGCGAGCTCCGAGTGAATCGTGTAGTACCCTTCGACGACCCCGACGGGCGGCACGAACTCGGACCGCTCGAGGCCCGTCAGAGGGGGGACGAACGTGATCTTCCCGTCTCGGAGGATCGGCGCGTCGAGCGAGAACTCGTCGAAAATCGTCCGGATCGCATACGGCGGCACGAACTTGTCCGGCTCGCCCCCCGAGACGACCGCCCCGCTGCTCCGGAGCATGATCTTGTCGACGCGGTCGAGCTTGCTCGCACCGTACATGCCCATCACGTTCATCGTGCCCGGCGTCGAGCCGATCCCGAGGACGCACGTCACCCCGGCGTCCTTCGCCGCCTTGTCGCGTTTGAGCTGCTCGATCGTCTGGTGGTACAGGCCGCCGAGATCGATGTAATGGATTCCCGCCCGGATCGCGGCCTCCATGATCGGGACGTTGAGGTCGTACCACGCGCTGTTGATCACGGCGCCCCACGACTTCATCTCCTTGACCAAGAGGGCGGGGTCGCGCGCGTCGAGGGCGATCGGCACGGCGCGGTCGTCCTTGAATTGCCTCGCGAAGGCCTTCGCCTTCTGTGCGTTCCGGCCCGCGATCCCGACGCGCTGCACGCCCGGACTCTCGAGGAGGTCCGGGACCGTCGACTGCGCCATCGCGCCGTAGCCCCCGAGAATGAGCACCTCCATGGTCTCCTCCGCCCGTCGGGAAGCCAGGAACCTAGATAATGATTGCTGGCTCGCGAGCGGTCACAGCCCCGGCACGCGGTCGGTCGCGAGCGACACGGCGTCAGGCTCGAGCCAGGGCCAGGTCGACCGCGAGCTTCGCCGCGGCGAGGAACACGACGGAGATGAAGATCAGGGCGACGGAACGCGTCTTGAGCTGACGCAGGCCCCATCGGGACCCGAGGTAGGCGCCGACGAAGACGACCGGGACGAGGAGAGGGATGAGGAGGAACTCGGGGGCGACCGCGACGCCACCGCCGCGCGCGAGAGGTTCGAGGAGATACCCCGCGAATCCGACCGCGGCGGTCGGGATGATCAGCAGGGACGACGTCCCGATCGCGAGCCGCGTGCGGCGACCGAGTACGTAGACGAGAAGCGGGACGTTCAGGAGCCCCCCGCCGATCCCCATGCTGCCGGATAGGAAGCCGGACCCCGCCGTGGCGCCCGCCGTCGCGGCGAGCCGAGGGCGCGTCATCCGTGCGTCGTCGTCCGCGTCGACACTTCGCGCGTTGCGTGCCCAGTCCCGGAGCATGTACGCCCCGAAGGCGACGAGGACGGAGACGAAGAATGCCTTGAACCCGACCTCGTCGAGGACGAAGAGTGTAAAGAACGTGCCCAGGATTGCGCCGGCGAGGGCGCCCGCGACGAGGAGCGCCCCGAGGCGGTACGCGACGAGACCGTGACGGTGGTGGTTGATGACGGAGGAGGTCGCCGTCGCGATCGTGCACGTCAGGGAGATCGGCACGGCGAGGTCCGACGACGCGACGCCCGTCGACAGGAGGATCGGGACGAACAGGAGGCCTCCGCCGAGGCCCAGGTTCGCGTAGATGAACGCGACCGCGAAGACGAGGACCGCCTGGACCAGGAGGAGTCCGATTTCCACGCGGCGCGAAGCGCGGCCTCGATTATAACCGTGACGCGAGCCTTCATCTAGGGTCCTCCCGATGGGCCGATGTGGTCCTCCTCGTCCGGTTCGGCGAGATCGCCCTCAAGAGCCGGTACGTGCGGCGGCAGCTGAGGGACCGCCTCGTGGGGAACGTCCAGGACCTCTTCGCTTCCGAGGCCGTCGAATGCGTCACGGAGGCGGACGAGGCCCGCGTGTACGTCCACACGGACGACGAGGCGCGCGCACGCGGGATCCTCGCGCGCGTGTTCGGCGTCGTCTCGATGAGCCCGGCGCGCGAGACGACGGCGGACCGTGACGCCCTGCGCGCCCTCGCCCTGCAGGAGTCCGACCGGCTCCTCCAGCACGGGCGGTCCTTCGCGCTCCGGCCGCGGCGCACGGGCTCCCACCCGTTCTCGAGCCAGGACCTCGCGAAGGACATCGGTCGCGCGATTCTCGCGGCACATCCCGGGACGCGCGTGGACCTCAGCCGCCCGGACGTCGAGATTCACATCGAGGTGCGGCAGCACCGGGGGTTCGTGTTCCACGAGGTGTGGCCCGGCCCAGGGGGGCTCCCTCTCGGGAGCCAGGGACGTGCGCTCGCTTTCGTGGACTCCGAGGCAGGCATGGTCGCGGCGTGGATGGGGATGAAACGCGGGTGTCGGGTGACGATCGCATCCCCCGACGGCGCCGCCCACGTCGAGCCGCTCCGGCGCTGGGACGTCCACCTGAAGGTCCTGCGGGCCGACGCTTTGACCCGGCTAGAGGAGGACGTGCGGCTCGCCCGGGCGGACGCGGTGTTGCTCGGCACGCGGTGGCCCGAGTTCACCCAAGGAGCCCGACCGAATCTCTCCGTCCCGGTGTTCGAGCCCGTGATCGGCCTCTCGGACGACGAGATCGCGGGGATCGGGAAGACGATCCGCGCCGCGTGATCCTCACTTGCCACGCCGCTCGTGGGAACCGATGCTCGGCCGCACTTTCTCCGCGCCCTTCCCCTTGTACATCAAGCCCCGCCCTTTCTTCCCCGCGGACGTCAGGCCGCGGAACGCGCGCCCGCGCTGGGCCGGGTGTGTAATCCAGTTGATCTTCGGGTCGCTACGGATCACCGGGTGGTCGGGGTCGACGAGGATCACCTCGTAGTACTTGTGGCCGCCGTCCTCCCCGACCCAGTAGGAGTTGAGTACCTCGAGGTTCGGGTAGCGCTTCGCGACGCGCTCCTCCGCGATCCGCTGGATCGACTTCGCCATCGTGATCTTGAGAAGCCCGCGGCGCTTCGGCTTACGACCGCCTGGCGGGTGGGGCTTCCGCCGCCCGCCGCGTCGAACGCGGGCGCGCACGACGACGTAGCCCTGCTTCGCCCGGTACCCCAGCTCCCGCGCGCGGTCGATTCGCGTCGGCCGTTCGAGCCGAACGAACGCGTCGCCCCGGCGCCATTCCACGAGCCGCTGCCACTGCGTCTCGTCCACGACGCCGGCGTGAGGGTTCTTCCACGCTTGCTTCACGTAGCCGTACAGGTTCCGCGGCCGCGACGGCGGCTTCGGCTCGCCTTCGTCCGCGATGCCGGGCTCCGCAGCCGGAGCCTTCTCCTCGTCCGCCATGATGTGACCGCCTGGATTTTCGGATTCGCCCGAAGGTACATCTCCCGACCAGGGCCGCCGAAAGCGGCGCTCGATGGGGACGTCGGTATTAAACCCTTCGCGGACGGGCCTGCGCGCCTCGAGACCGGGATCGGCTCCCGCGTCGGCCGTCCTCGTACGACTGGCGAATGAGTTCGTAGGCCCACGGGACGGACTCTGCCGAGGCAACGTGGAAACGGGCGCGGAACCAGCCCCAGCCCTGCGTTCTCGGCGCCGGGCGCGCGAGCCGATGGGGATCCTCGAGGTCCTTCGGCCGAGGCAGGATGAACACCTCCACGCGGCGGCGGTGAGGCCGAATCTCCGCGAACACTCGCCCCTGGGCGTCGCTACGGAGCGCGATCCAGGTGGGACCGACCCGCCGCCGGATACGGTCGTCCCGTCCGCGGCCGTGCCGATCGATTCGGGCGAAGAGGCCGTTCACGATCGTTCGAGACAGGTCACTCGTCCGGGTCAACGCGTCGTCCGTGGTCGGGCACCCCCCGTGACATGGAACGCACGATGAACAGGAACTTGAAGCCGCGGAGGAAGAAGTTGAACCGCCGGGCGCGGTGCTCCCACATCGGCGACGCCGAGCGATCGTGCCGACGGACGAGGACGACGGTGTCGAGCGGGGCGAACCGGCGGGTGAGCACCTCGAAGAGTCGGAAGCCCACGGGCGTGTAGACGCCGCCCTTGTACTCGTCGCTGATGACCCAGGCGAGGACCCCGCCCGGCCGTAGGACGCGGTGGGCCTCCGAGGTGACCCTGTCCATCTCCTCGTAGAACCGCTCCTCCCGGCACGAGATCCGCCCGAGGCAGCGGTCGTCCCGCGAGTACGAGACGTTGTCCGAGTACGGCGAGTCGACGACGGCGAGGGACGCGCACGCGTTCGGGAGTGGCCAGGACCGGGCATCCGCCCTCGCGATGTCGCGGCCCCTTGGGGCGACGTCGAACGACACGACGCGTCGGCCGAGGGCCCGGGCCACGTCCGCGACCGTCCCGGAGCCTGCCATCGGATCGACGACGAGGGCGCCGGCCTCCGTGTACCGCCGAACGAGGTTCGCGACGCATTCGGCGGGCGTCACGCCGTGGAACCCGGGATCGCCGAATCGCGCGCCGGCGGGGGCCTGAGCGGCGAAGTCCCACAGGGTCGACGCCTCGAGGTCCGCGCGTCCGAGGGCGACCCACGCGCCGTCCGGCACGACCGTGGCATCGAGAGTCCCCGGCACTGCACCGGCCATCACGTTGCCAGGAGGCGATCGGCCTATTTGAGCCGGTCCGGCAGGGGGAGGTGAGCGAAAGTGAAAATCCCCCTTCCCGGCCTCGAAGGTGGTCACCGCTTCCGACGACGGAGGAAGTCGTCGATCTCTCCCGTGGACGGATAGGGCCGGCTCGTGTCCTCGAGGTGGAGCGCGGCACATGCGTTCGCGAACCGCAGGGACGTCGGGACGTCCTCGCCGTGGAGCCGGGCGACGACGAAGGCGGCGTTGAACACGTCGCCGCACCCCGTCGGGTTCTCCGCCGGGACGCGGAACGCGGGCGACGCCACGACGTCGTCCCGGGATACCCACACCGCGCCCCTCGCGCCTCGGTGGAGAACGACTTCGTGGGCTCCGAGGCGGCACAGTCGCCGCGCAGCCTCGAGGGGGTCGGGATGCCCGCCGACCGCGCGGACCTCCGGCGGGTTCCCGAAGAACGTCGTCACGTGCCTCAGGCAGGCGCGCACGGACGCCACGCGGCGGGCGGACCACCCCGCGGGGTCCGTCGCGACGTCGAGCGAGGTGCTCGCCCCCGCACGCCGGGCGCGGGCGAGGAGGGTCGCCGTCGGCGTTCCCTGGAACCCCGGGGTCCACCAGTAGCCCGCCCGATGCACGTGGTCCGCGGCCTCGAGGAATCGCGTCGGGACGTCACGGATGCGGAGTGCCGCGTTCGCTCCGGGGGCCGTGACAAGGACGCGGCCGGCGTCCGCGGAAGCGAGGGCGACGGTCGCCCCCGTCGGGCGCGCATCCGTGCGCAGGCGCACCTCGACCCGGGCCGACCGGTACGCATCGAGCAGCAGCCTCGCCGAGGGATCGCGGCCCACGCAACCCACGAACCTCGTCCGCGCGCCGAGGGCGGCACCCTGGAGGACGAAGTTCGTCGCGTTGCCGCCCGCGACGAACCGGAGACGCGGGACCACGTGCTGCGCGTCACCGCGCCGGCGTGCGGGGAGGGGCGGCACGAGGACGTCCACGATCGCATCGCCCACGGCGAGGACGCGCGGGCGCCGGCGGGCCATCCCTCACGCCTTCCACAGGCCCTGCCGCTTGAGCTCCTCGACGACGACCTTGTAGTCCGCGGGGCGGCCGCACGACGGGCAGAAGAGGGAGCCGTGCGCGTCGCGCACGGGCCTCGGACCCTCCCAGCCGCAGAACCGGCACGCGGCGTCGTCGACCGAGGTCACAGGAAGTCCTCGAGGGTGAGCCGCTTGTCGGTCTTCGTCGGGCCCGCGGTCGGTCGCTCGAACTCATCGTGGAACAGGTTCGCCTGTCGCGGCTGTCGGGTCCCGGTGTAGAGCGCCTTCTCGTCCCAGCCGTAGATCTCCGTCACGTAGGCAAGGGTCTGCGCGACGCGCCTCGCGTAGTAGTCCCAGTCCGGCGCGGCCTCGAACGGGCGGCCGGACACGTACGGGAGGACGTCCATGGGGGACCGCTTCGCGTCCACGACGATCCAAGAGACCTTCATCCCGGGGACGACCTCGTACCCGAGGGCCTTGAGCTTCGTCGCGGCCTGGACGTTCGCCATGGAGTCCGGGTTCACGTAGCGGGCTTCGTCGCGGACCGTCCGTGAGATGACGAGGGGCTCGAGCGGGTCCCCTTCCTCCGGCAGAAGGTCCTCGGGTATCGTTCCCGTCCGGATCTTCTGCACGAGCTCTCGCGCGAAGCCGATCGCCCCCTCCGTGTCCTTCTCCAGGATTCGCGCGAACACGCGCTTCTGCGCGTCGCTTTGCAGATTGAACGCGTCCGTGCGTCGGATCTCGTACCCGCGGACGATCAGCTCGCCCGGGATCGGCCACGCCGTCTTCGCGGCGTACCGCTTCTTCTTGCCGTGACTGAAGAACGTCTCCAGGACGCGCTCGAATTCCATGTTCACGCTGCCATGGCTGAAGCGCTCTGCGATCGACCGGCCGAATTCGACCGTCTTCGCGAGCTCCCGGTGGGGCGATTCGAAGAACACGCTGTCCGTGTCCGCGTAAATCACACGCACACCGTCGGATTCGAGCTGCCGGATGATCCCTTTGATGTTCTCCCGCGCGAACGCGGTGATGCTCGCGCCGATGTCCGGGTTCGTGAACCGGTAGAAGGACGACGCCAGGACGCCGTAGAAGGCGTTCATGAGAATCTTGATCGCGAACTGCAGCCGATCGTAGTACGCTCGCCGCTCCGGGTCCGCCTCCGTCTTGAGCTTCGCCTTGACCTCCTTGCGCTCCCGCATCAGGTCCCCGAGGATCTGAGGCAGCAGGCCGAGGCGTGCGGACTTGTCGAGGAAACGCACGCCCGTGGGGCTCACGACGGCGCCCTGGTCGTTGAGGGTCGTGAAGCAGATGTTGTTCTCGATGATGATCGACGGATACATCGACGTGAAGTCAAGGACCGCGACCCATTCGTACAGCCCGGGCTCGAGGCTGTGCACGTAGCCGCCCTCGATCGAGGCCTCCCCGCGGCCCTGGCGCGTCATCGGCACGCCGAAGCCTCCTCGGTCCGCGGCCCGGATGAGGATCGAGTCGATGAGCTGGGAGGTCCGACCGTTGAAGACGTCGTCGAGGGGGAGCTTCGACACCACGGCGAGGTCCATCGACTTGTCGAGCCGGGACACCTTCTCGAGGATCCGCAGGGCGAGCTCCGCGTCCTTCTTGCAATACTCCATGACCTTCTCGGGGTTCCGCGCCCACTCCTCGTCCATGTTCCGCCGGTCGACGTCCGCCTTGCCCTCGCCGAGGAGCCAACGCGCGACGGCGTCGAGGGTCTCCTGCTTCGGGTGCAGCTCGATCTTCACGGACCACCACGCGTCCGCGATGATCCTTCCGTGGGCGCGCCAGAACCGCTCCCCGATGTTCGTGACCGTCTGCCCGTCCCGGGCGATCGGGAGCCCGCCGAGCCCGAGGGTCCGGGAGCGCTGGTCGAGCACGGGCAGGTCGTACCCGTCGATGTTGTAGCCCGTGATCACGTCGGGGTCGAACCGGGTGACGAACTCCGTGAACCTCCGGACGATCTCCTTCTCGGGCCCGGACAAACATTCCGTCCGCAGGGTGCCGCCCTCGCGCCACGCCATCCCGAGGCACAGGATCGTCGGATCCTGGAGCGTGTTCTCGATGTCGAACGAGAGGACCTTGAGGGTCGGGTTGAAGGGCTCGATCGCCTCGAACCGCTCCGCCCGGACGACGAGGTCCGTCGTGTACCGACCCTGGGTCCGTGTGCCGACCACGCGGAAGCACGACGGCAGGTCGTGGTCGTAGATGAACCGGTGCGCGAACGGGATGTCCGCGGCGAGCACCTCGGACTTGAACTTGCGGCACCGCTCCCGGTACTCGGGCGTCTTCCACGGGTGTTGGAGGAGAACCTTCGCGACCCGACGCCGGACGCCCTCGACCTCGAGTTCCGCGGACTCGACCGCGAGGACCTCCGCGTCACGCGTGAGGTACTCGACGAGCGCCTGGGTCGGCTCGATGCAATAGAAGTACGGCTTGAAGTGCCACGCCTCGATCGCGATCGAGCGGCCGTCCCGCGTCCGGCCGAACAGCTCGACGACGGGTTCCTCCTGGGGCCCCTCCCGCCGGTACGAGGCGGTCAGAAGCCGGACGTCCCACGCCTTGCTCATGCCTTCGCCACAATCTTGATCACGTCGCCATCCTGGACGGCGTGGTCGTGGCCGACGACCCGTTTCGTCCGCCCGTCGATGGCGCGGATGAAGTGCTCACCCAATTCCGTGTGCACCTTAAAGGCTACGTCCCGCGCCGTGCTCCCGCGTGGCACGAGGAACGCGTCCGGCAGGACGTTCCCCTTCTTGTCGGTCCAGTGGAGTTCGTCCTCGACCGGGTACACGACGATCAGGTCTAGGAGCTTCGTGACCGCGTCCTCGATGCACGCCTGCACGCCCGTCGAGCCGCGCTCCTTGAGGAACGTGCGAATCCGTTCGAGCCCTTTCGCCTGAGCGGGGCTGAGCTTCGAGGCGTCCGAGACGCCGAACGAGTCCGCGCCCGGCTCGTAGGTGATCAGGCCCGCCTTGGCCGCCCGCCTCAGAGCGAGCTCGTACTCCGCCGCGGTCGGCACGGCGTCGTACCCTGCGAGGCCCCGGAAGCGCTCCAGCTGGGCGGCGCTCGCGAGGTCCGCTTTGTTTGCGGCGAGGAGCATGGGCTTCCCGCGACGGCGTAGGTTCGTCGCGAGGCGCAGAAGGGCCTCCGCGGTCCAGCGTGCCATCTTCGGATCGAGGGGCGTCTCGCGGAGCGCCTGGTGGATCTGGGCCTCCGTGAACCCGAGACCCGTGAGGCGGTCGTGCAGGACCCGTTCCGGCGGCGTCGCATCGAGGTCCGCCCGGCGCGCGTCCTTCTCCCAGTTCCGGCCGACGATCCCCGCCATCCAATGCGCGAGCTCGTCCTCGAGGAACCTCACGTCCTCGATGGGGTCGTGGCTCCCGGGGGGAACGGGGTTGCCCTCGAAGTCCGTGCCTCCCGAGGCGTCGACGACCTGGATGAACGCACTCGCCTGACGCAGGTCGTCGAGAAACTTGTTGCCGAGCCCTCGGCCCTCGTGCGCGCGCGGGACGAGCCCCGCCACGTCGAGCAGCTCGACGGGGACGAGCCGGACGCCGTCCTGGCAGGGGGCGTTGTTCGCCTTGCACGGTCGCCCGATGTCGAGGTGCGGGCAACGCTTCCGGACGTACGCGATGCCGCGGTTGGGTTCGACCGTGGTGAAGGGGTAGTTCGCGATCTGCGCGGGGGCCAGGGTCGCGGCGGCGAAGAACGTCGACTTGCCGACGTTCGGCTTCCCGACGACGCCCAACTCCATGTACGAAGGAAATGGCTCCTCACTCAAGTAACTTGGCGGCGGCGACGCCTTAGGAGGGCGAGGAACGCGATGAATCCCACGGGCACCAGGATATCGCGGAATTCAGGGGCGGAGATCTGGAGGTGACCCCACGTGCCCGGATCGTCCTCGTTCACGTTGTCGGCACCCCACGTGTACGTCGCGGACCCGGTGCCGCTGAAGGCGACGAGGGCGAAGCCCGCTTGCTCATGGTCCGTGGGCGAGTCGGTGCCCCAGATGTCGGAGAATCGAATCCTGAACTCATACACCTCGTTCACGCTGTTGTTGAATTCTCCTCGCGCGCTGTTGCCGGCATCGCAGGATCCGCCGCACAAGGTCCACGCCGAGCCATCGCCCTTGTCCTGACTGAACGTCCCGCCCGCGCCGCTCGTGACCCGGAAGCGCCGGTCGTTGTCCTGAGGCGTGGAACTCCCTTCGTGCCCCTGATCGAAAAGCAACTCACCCCAGTCCGACACCCCGTCGTTCGACGTGTCGGCCGCGACCTCAAGGCAGACAAACACATACGAAATGGTGGATCGCCGGCCGACGAGGAACCGGAGGTTCGCGCTGGTCGCGGCGTCCGAACCTTCGTACTCCGTCGACGTCGTCCCACAACTCCCGTCGATCGTCGGTTCGTTCGCGAGCGCCCGCGCGAGGACCAACAGGGCGTTT